>CAZHAO010000067.1:0-8914 GCA_964530375.1 uncultured Methanotrichaceae archaeon | reverse complement strand
GCCTGCGCTTAAGGCAAAACCATGCCTCCTATGAGCTGATAGAAGAGATCATCAGTTTTATCTATCCACTCGATAAGGATACCATTCGCAACATGCTCAAATTCGTTATCGGAGAATTAAAGGTACCTGTTGTCAATAGTATCCAATTTGTGCACTATGATGAGCAACATCCTAAAGCAGGCAGAAACCAAATGTATCGCTTAACACTTCTAGATTCCATATCAAGACAAGTTATCGCGGATGAATTATTCGACTCGAAAGACGCCGATACTGTCGAGGAATTTCTCAGGCGAAACCTCGATCCGAATAAACCGATATTTATCATAACTGATCTTTATCGGGGATACAGCAATATTTTCAGTAGAATCTTCGGCAATAAAGTGACTCATCAGTTATGCTTACTCCATCTCAATAAGCTTATAGTCAAGGATTTTCCTCGGAAAACCAGCATCGAACAGGAACTAGTTAAATACAGATTACTTAATATATTTTATAATCGTCATCTTGAAATCGACTTTCTCTCCTGCTTAATCGACGAGGAGATGGCCATGCTGCAAAAGAGCGACGGTGAGTACAAGGCTTGGATTAAGGAGGCTAAGCGCCTATTCCACGAATTCGTTCATGGTCTGGAACTTAAACGCAGAAGGGAAGGCAAGAACCTGGAACTTAGAACTTATTATGAAGCGTTAAACAATTTCAAAGATTTGTTCGGGGAGATCGACTCCTTTGAAGCAGCAGTACGAAGAAGGCTCACGAAAATCGAAGAACTTTGGCCGAAGCTTACCGCTTTCTATTTCTTTGACAATGCACCTGCAACCAATAATCCTATAGAAAATTATTATTCTGTTAGTCTCAAGACTCACCGAAAGAATCAGCTGGAAGAAACTGGCATAGAAGATCAGATGAAGCTCTCGGCATTGAAGAGATCTGGAATCCTTGGAAAGCCCACAAGAACGCTGCTTGATGCTTTCTTCATGTTCATTCCTTTTCTAGATACAGGCTAAGATAACCAGGGACGATCATAGTCAGCAGCAATACAAAGAGCAAAGAGCTAATGCCATCAAATTTTGGCCAGATAACATCAATATTTTAAAATTATAAATCATAAAATTACTTTTAACTTAACTATTTGCCTTCAATTCGCAAACTCAGCTCATCTACCTCTATAACAAAATCTGAGATTGAAGGGATTATAGCAATCGAAAAGCCCTATTTCACTGGATTTCTAGATTGTGCCCACGAGTGAAGAGAGAATCTTTCGTAAACGTTGAATTTGTGAATGTAACGTCTCCGTTGAATAGAACATGCCTGAAGTCTGCATTCATGCAAAAATAAGCGAGCCTGAAGTTGGCAGCTTTTAGTTTGGCACACTTAAAGCGAGCAGTTCTGTCAAACTGTGCTTGATCAAATTCTGCGTGTCCATCAAATTGTACATATGAGAAGTCGGCACCACACTTATCCCAAAGTTCAACAGGGTTCTCTCCGCCGAAGCAAGAGCCCATAAAGTTGGAATTACTTAGGAAGTGAGAATGAGAAAAGCTGACTTTCTTGCCAAAAACTGTGCGCATAAGTCTAACATCTTTTTGAAATACCACGCGTTCAAAATTCAAGTATCCCATAACATAGCAGCTTCTGATATCTATCGACGAGGCTGCAAACAAGTCCATCTCTTAGGTCTAAATCACCTCTAATGACTTTAGAATCAACTTTTACATCATCCCCCTTCTCAATTGCATCCAAGATATCACTAGCTGAAACTTCTTTGAATTGCCAACCTTCCTCGCCCCGCTCGATCTTCTCCAGGATCTCCTTTGATGGAACGATCCTCCGCCCCTCTACCTCGCCCGTCATCTCGACCCTGCCAAAATTCGCGCGCCAGTTATATCATCATTTCCATATCTTCCGCCCCTAAGGCTTCGGCCCCTCCAGATCCCGCGCCGCTCGGAGGGGCCAAAGGTGATATAGATCTACTGTCAACCTCTATCATGGTAAAAATCCCCCTGAAGGAGGGAGTCAGTTGAAGGATTATCTCACGCTAGACGATTTCCCCATCAAGAACCAGAGGATCCTGGTGAGGGTCGACGTAAACTCCCCCATGGACCCGGACGGCAAGATCCTCGACGACAAGAGGTTTCGCGGCCATTTGCCAACATTGCGCGACCTGGAGGAAGCAAGGGTCGTCCTCTTGGCCCACCAGAGCCGCGCAGGAAAGAAGGACTTCACCACCATGGAGGCCCACGCCCGCCGTTTTTCCCAGCTTCTGCACCGCGATGTCACCTACGTCGACGACATCTTCGGCTCCCACGCCCGAGATTCGATTAAGGCGATGAAGCCCGGCGACGTCATCCTCCTGGAGAACACCCGCTTCTACTCCGAGGAGAACATCAGCCGCCCCCCCGAAGACCACGCCAAAAGCCACATGGTCAAACAGCTCCGCCCGCTCTTCGACTTATTCGTCAACGACGCCTTCGCCGTCTCGCACCGGTCTCACTTATCCGTCGTCGGGTTCACCGAGGTCCTCCCCAGCGCCGCCGGCCGGCTGATGGAGAAGGAGATCGACTCCCTGGACATGGGCGTCCGGGGGAACGAGCACCCCTCGATCTTCGTCCTCGGCGGAACGAAGGCCGACGACTCCATCAAGGTGATCCAGAACGTCTTCCGCCGGGGCGGCGTCGACCAGGTCCTGGTCACCGGGGTCGTGGCCACAGTCTTCCAGATGGCTGCGGGGATCAACGTCGGCAATAAAAACGAGGAGTTTGTGGCGGGTCTCGACTACTCGGGACTGGTCTCGATCGCAAAAGACCTCCTGGACAAAAACCCCGGAAAGATCGTAATCCCCATGGACGTCGCCCTGGACAAGGACGGCGAGAGGCTGGACGTAGCCATGGAGAAGATGCCCTCGGACCTTTTGATCTCCGACATCGGCCTTGAGACGATCGTCGACTTCTCCCGGAGGATCAAGGAGGCGAAGATCGTCGTCCTCAACGGGACCGCCGGGATCTTCGAGAACGAGAAGTTCGCCCTCGGCACCACCGAGATCCTCAAGGCCGCCACCGAGGCCGGCTTCTCCATCGCGGGCGGCGGCCACACCAGCGCCGCCATCGAGGAGCTGGGCCTGGAGCCGAAGTTCTCCCACGTCAGCACCGGCGGCGGAGCCTCCATAAGCTACCTCTCCGGAGACCTTCTGCCGGGGATCGAGGCCCTGAAAAAGGCGGCGGCAAGGTACAGGAAGTAGAGCGCGACTGACGGGAGGGGATTAAGAGAAGAAGAAAACGTTCAACTGAACGTTCAAGGAGAACCGCCCCGGGCGGGCAGCCGCCCCTCCAGGGCCTCCAAAACCCTTTTCCTGCATTCGGCGAGAAGCTCTTTTGGAGTCCCCGAGGCCTCCAGGGCGGCGGCGCCCCGGTGGCCGCCCCCGTCACCCTGATGGGCTCTCCCCACCTTCCCCATGATGGCGGCGAGGTCGAGGCCCGCCAGGACGGCGTCCCTCCGAGCGCGGCCGCTGATCCTGAACTGGTCGCCGTGGACCCCGCCGACGAGGGCCACGTCAGCCCCGATCTCGACGAGGGTCATCGCACTGGATCCCTCGAAGGCTCCCACCTCCGAGGAGACGACGATCCAGTCGTCCGTCCACTCGATCTCGGCCCGAGAGGCGGCCCTCAGGGCGGCGATCCTCCGGGAGGTTTCCGTCGGAACCCGGGAGAGGACCTCCAGGGCGTCATTGTACTCGATCTCGGTCTTCTCCAAAATCTCGGCCACCGTCCGAAAAGATGAGGCATGGGCGTGCTTGAACCTGCCGGTATCGGTGATGATCCCCACCACGAGGGCCAGGGCCGCCTCCCGGCTCGCCGCGATCCCGCTCCTGGTCAGAATCTCCCAGACGATCTCGGCGGTGGAGTCGGCGGGCCTCTGAACGTAGAAGCGAGCGGCATCGATCAGATCTCTGTCCTGGTGGTGGTCGACGACGGCATAATCTTTGATATCGAGATCGCCGACCTGGAGCCCCACTGCGGTGTCCACCACCACCACCAGGTCGTACCCCTCAAAGGAAGGATCGATCTGGACCTCAGCCCCTATCGCCTTCATAAGGGCCGCTCCGGTCCTGCTCACCCCCTCCACCGCGGCCAGGTCTCCGCCGAAGGCCTCCCGGAGGGCAAAGCCGCTCCCAACGGCGTCGGGGTCGGCGTTTCTGTGACAGAGGTAAAGGACCCTTCCGTATCCCCCGATCAGTTCTTTGAACTCGTCCTCTCGAATCTGCATCCGGCACCACGATCCTTCTCGATGATAGAAAAAGCTGTTCGAGGAGGGTTCAATCATCCTCTCCAACTTCCCGATACCCGAGCCTCTTCAGCTTCGAGACCTGATCTTCGGTGAGCCTCTCTCCCCCTGGCAACTTCACCTCGACGCCATCTCCCCGATCCGAGACCCTCGACCCCTGGGGAAGAACGCCCTCGGCCTCCTCGACCCGACGGAGCCTCTCGGGGCTGAGAGCGCCTTCTACCCTCGTGGCAAGGCACGATCGAGAGGGGCGATCGGCGCTGGAGAGGCCGAGCCGTCTTGCCATCTCTCTCACCTCGTCTTTTGTTATTCCCAGCTCCCGGAGAGGCATCCTGATCCCGGCCTCGATAAGGGCCCTCGTCCCGGGCCGGTCCTCGACCCTGTCGGAGGCGTTGGTGCCGTCCACCACGACGGTTATCCCCCTCGACCTCGCCTCATCGAGGAGCCTTTCGGCCATGGCCCTTTTGCAGAGATAACATCGCAAGGGAAGGTTCTCCCGGATCCCCTCATCTTGGAGGAGGCCGACCTCCAGGACCAGGTGATCAATCCCGATCTCGGCGGCGACAGACCTCGCGTTCGCGACGTCCGCCCGGGACTGCAGCTCCGACTTGACGGTGGCGGCACAAGCCGAATTGCCCAGAACAGAACGGGCCGCGGCGGCCAGAACCGAGCTGTCCACGCCTCCGGAGAAGGCGACGATGACCCCGTCCAGGCCGTCAAACCAGCTCCTCAGATCGTCGAAAGATCCCATCGAAGAGACGACAGCGCCCAGAACATTTCAGCCTGACGCCGCTTGCGAGCCACGCGAAAGCCTTTTCCCGTCGTCAAGACCTTATGCTGTATATATTCTCTCCCGAAGCACCGGGCTCGGGATAGGTGGGATTTCATGCAGATCTTGATCACCGGAGCTGGCGAGGTCGGGTTTCACCTGGCGAGAGAGCTCTCCAGCTCCTACGACGTCACCGTCATCGATCAGAGCAGAAAGGCCTGCGAGCGGCTGGATGAGGTCGATGTAAAGGTCCTCCAGGGGAACGCCGCCAACGCAAAGCTTCTGATCGAGGCCGGGATACAGGATGCAGAGATCGTGGTCGCCGTCACCGGCAACGACGAGGTTAACATCATCACCTGCATCACCGCCAGCCATCTGGGCGCCGAGAGGACGATAGCTAGGGTCAGCAACTCGGACTACATCGACCAGCCGATGAAAGACCGGAAGCAGATCGGCATCGGCGTCATGATCTGTCCGGAGCTGGTGATGGCCGAGAGGATCGTCACAGGCCTCTACTTCCCCTCGATGATAGAGCGTCGGAGGCTCGCGGGAGGGAAGGGCGAGCTGATCGAGCTCTCCGTCCTGGAGGATATGCCCCTGATCGGGCCGATCACGAACATCGACCTTCCGGAGAACTGCAAGCTCGCGGCCATCAAGAGGGGCGAGGAGATCCTCATCCCCAAGAAGGATAATTCGATCAAGGCCGGCGACCGTCTGATCCTCACCTGCGACGCCAAGTCCGTTCCGAAGCTGCGAAGGCTGATCCACGAGGATACCGCCTCCCACAAGGTCATGATCGTCGGCGGAGGCGTCGTCGGATTTTACCTCGCCAAGTGGCTGGAGAAGATGGACTTCGATCTGAAGCTGGTGGAGATCGACAACCAGCGCTGCCAGGAGCTGGCTGATGAGCTTCCCGAGACCCTCATCCTCAACGGCGACGGCACCGACATATCCCTGATCAAGGCCGAGAACGTCGGGTCGATGGACGTCGTCTTCTCCGTCACGGGCTTCGACGAGAAGAACCTCCTCTGCTCTTTATTGGCCAAACAGCTGGGGGCGAAGAAGATCGTCGCCAGGGTAGACAGGAGCGATTACATCGACCTCTTCGAGATGGTGGGGGTCGACCACGCCATCAGCCCCGGTAGGGTGACCGTCGAGGCGGTCCTCCGGCTGATAAGGGGCGGAGAAGAGGTGATAGTCATAGGAAAAGATGAGGCCGAGGTGCTGGAGTTCCGGGCCGAGAAGGAGTCGAAGATCCTGGGGAAGAACGCCGCCGATAAGATGCCGAAGGGGGCGATCCTCGGCATGATCGTGCGGGGGAGCCAGCCGATAATCCCCACCGCCGAGACCGAGGTGAAGGACGGAGATCGGGTCTTCATCCTGGCCCTGCCCAAGGTCCAGCCCAAGGTGAAGTCCCTCTTCGCTGCCGAACGGGGCGGCTGAACTGCCCTTCAGACGGGCCGAGGCTCATCAGCCAAGATGAGCCTCATCCTTGGGCGCCGACCCCTCCGCCCTCGCCCTGGCGGCCAAAAGGTCTGAGACGAAGGCCTCTTTGAGGTTTCCGTTTCGAAGGACTGCCGCAGGATGGAAGGTGACGAGGAAGAGGTCCCGATAGACCCGTCCCCGGAGGGATGCCACGCCCTCCAGGTCCAGGACCGCCCTCGTCGCCGTGTTCCCCATGAGGATCACGACCTTCGGCTGGACGAGTCCTATCTGAGCTTCGAGGTAGGGCATGCAAGCCTCCACCTCCTCCTTCTTCGGCCTTCTGTTCTCCGGCGGGCGGCATTTGATCACGCTGGTTATGAATATCTCGGACCTCTCTATCCCCGCCTCCTGGAGGCAGCGGTCGAGGACAAAGCCCGCCCTCCCGACGAAGGGCCTTCCCTCCCGGTCCTCATCTTTTCCCGGCGCCTCGCCGACGAGGAGGATCTCGGCCCGATCAGGCCCCTCGCCCGGGACCGCCTTTGTCCTCCTGCCGCCAAGAGGGCACTGGCTGCAGGATCTTATCTTCTCAGCGAGGGCATCGAGGGAGTCCGCCTTCGTCCCCCCTTTTCGTTCTCTGCTCTGGTCTGAACTCATCTGGAGACCTCGCGAAACGAAACGTTCTTATTCATTTAAGCCAGAAACGCTTACCAAGGTGGTACGAATGGTTGAATGGACAGGAAGCCTCAGAAAGTTCGACGACTTGTGGTACACCATCGAGAGGATCGTCTACGGAAAGGGCCAGCTCTCCGGGTTCACCTCAGAAGAGATCTACAACAACCTCCGCGACAAGTCCTTCTTCAAGAGCGCCGAGGATCTCCACAAGTTCCTGATCGAGAACGACAAAAAATACAGGGTCAGGGCCCTGGAGACCGGCGGCTGGGAACGGTACTGGTAGGATTCATTTCTCGCAGAAGTATATATTTCCGTCGCCGGTGCCCAGCTGCGAGAACTTCCCCGTCGCCAGGATCTTGTAGCTGTACTTGAGGGGGGCCACCCTGGTCCCCGGCCCCACCACCGACTCCGGGGGAAGGATGACGTTCTCTCCCACCACCGGTATCTTGCCAGGCTTGCAGCAGGGCTGGTCGGCATCGAGGACGCATTTCGTCCCGACGGTGGAGTGCCTCCCCACGATCGTCCTGTTAAGGACCGATCCCCTCTTTATGTTGGCGAAGCTCATCACCATGCTGTTTTTGATCACCGAGTCCCTCTCGATCAGGCTGGTGTGGCCGATGTGAGAGTTCTCGATGACCGCACCCTTCTCGATGTTGCAGTTTCGCCCTATGAAGACCTTGCCCCGAAGCTCGATATCTCCTGAGTCGAGGTACCTTCCGATCCGATGGAGGGTTTTGGGGTTGACCCACTGGCCCGGTCGGTACTCATTCCTGAAGGCGTAGTGCTCCACCTTCCCGCCGAGAAAGTCCATCGCCGCCTGGAGAAGCCTTTCGGGGGTGCCTATGTCTATCCAGTAGCCCTCGACGGGATAACCGTATACGGGATAACCGTGCTCTGTGAGGTAGGGGATCAGGTCGCCTCCTATGTCTCGAGCCGAGTCGCCCATCTCGGCCAGGACCGCCCTGATCTCGGGGGAGAAGAGGTAAAAGGCGGTGTTGATCATCCTGCTCGGCTCCTTTCCGGGGGCTGGCTTCTCGACGAAGCCGTTGATCTTCAGGTCCTCGTCGATCTCGGCGACGCCGTACGAAGAGACCTCCTCTCCCGCCGCTAGCTCCTTCAGGGCGACGGTGAGGATCGCCCCCTTATCCCGATGAAAATCGATGAACTTTTTGAGGTTGATGTCGATGACGTTGTCGCCGGAGACGACGAGCATATCCTCTCTGATCTCGAAGTAGCTCGCGCAGTACCTCAAAGAGTCGGCGCTCCCCTTGTCGTCGTACTGGGGCTGGTAGGCGAACTCATCGATGTCGTTCATCCCCAGCCTCTTGAAGAAGCCCTCCCCCGCCTTGAAGTAGTTGCTGAGGGGAAGGGTGTTCTCAGCCCCCTTGCTCCCCAGGACGAACCGCCTGCAGCCCTGGGTCGCCAGGACCCTGAACAATGTAGCGATGATGGCGGTGTCGCAGAGGTCTACCAGGGGCTTGGGCTGGTCGAGGGTCAGGGGGTAGAGCCTCGTCCCTCCGCCTCCGACGGTGGCTATCACCGGTGGAAACTCGGCCATGTCATCTCCCCTCATCGGCGTCAGTAACCGCGCCTGATCTTGAGGATTATCCGGGTTATCATGAAGACGATCAAGAATATTATTAGGTAGAATATTATCTCCTGGGTAGCCATATTCCAGCATGAGATGTTGAAGTTTATATTTTTGATGGGTGGGGGGGGCGAGAGGAGACCGGATCAGAGGGTTAATTATAGAAAAAGGGGGGATAAGGG
>CAZHAO010000066.1:0-8915 GCA_964530375.1 uncultured Methanotrichaceae archaeon | reverse complement strand
ACACTGGAGGTCTTTGAATTTTATCCCCTCCAGGGCAAGAATTATACCATAGCGGGCTCAAATTCGGCAGGAATGATTGACAATCTCGATAAGTTCACCTGCCTGAAGAGAGGCACCTCTGGGTTCATAAACATCGACCCTCTCCAGAGAGGAGGCGTTCTGACCCCGGAGGCGAGAGAGGCGATCGTGGAGTGGGCCGACGGCTACTCTGTATGCGACTTCTGCACCGGGTCCCTGGAGGAGATCGGTAACCCGCCCATCAAAGAGTTCGTCCACCAGGCCCTCCCCGAGTTTCTGGAGGTCGACCTGGTCAGGATAACCCACGGGGCGAGAGAGGGGATGTTCGCCGCCATGCACTCCCTCTGCGAGAGAGGAAGTACAGTGGTGGCCGATGGAAACGCCCACTACACCACCCTTCTGGCCGCAGAGCTGGCGGGCCTGAAGGTGGAGCTGGTTCCTTCAAGCGAAAAGCCCGATTACAGAGTCGACCCAAAAGGTTACGAGGAGGCGATCGAGAGGGCGAGGGACCGGGGCGAAGGGGTGACGATGGCGGTTCTTACATACCCGGACGGAAACTACGGCAACCTCGTGGACGCGAAGGCGGTCTCGGATATCTGCCATCGCGAGGCCATCCCCCTGCTGCTCAACGGCGCCTACTCCGTGGGGAGGATGCCGGTCTCTGCGAGAAGCCTGGGCGCTGACGTGATCGTCGGCAGCGGCCACAAGTCGATGGCCTCCTCAGGTCCGATAGGGGTCCTCGGCGCGTCCGAGGAGCTGGGATCGAAGATATTCCGAAGATCGGAGCTCGTGCCCAACAAAGAGCTGGAGATGCTCGGCTGCACCCTCCGGGGCGCAGGGATCCTGACGATGATGGCGAGCTTTCCCTCCGTCGTCGAGAGGACGAAGCGCTGGGATGAGGAGGTGGAGAAGGCCCGCTGGTTCGCGGGCGAGATGGAGAAGCTCGGGATGACCCTCATGGGCGATCGTCCCCACAGCCACGACCTCATGTTCTTCAGGTCCGAAGTCCTTTACGAGATATCTCAGACCGCGAAGAAGGGGCGCTACTTCCTCTATAGAGAGCTGAAGAAGAGGAACATCTTCGGGATAAAGCCCGGCCTCACCAGGCAGTTCAAGCTGAGCACCTACCTCCTCTCCCGGGAGGAGCTGGAGACGGTCCTCTCGGCCTTCGAGGAGATCGTGGCCCTCCATCCCAAAGCATAAGCTTTATGAGATATGGCCCTCCTATGAGGGACCTGAGCGGCTGTGGTCCAGGGGTTAGGACATGAGCTTCCCAAGCTCGGGGCCCGGGTTCGATTCCCGGCAGCCGCACCTTTTCTTTTGTATTTGAATCTGGAGTCGGGCAAAGGCCGATTCTGGTGATTGTCAGACTGCCACCCAGATCATCTTAAAAGGCGGTGCGCGGCAGGTTCGATGACGGGGCTGAAGAATACCAGGATCCTCCATTAGATTTACAATTTAAAAATTATTTTTATATAGTTTATTTGCTAATCTAAGCAGCTGGTAAGGGCCCATTTAATCCCACTTAAGTCGATATCGACATAAATTAATGCTCCTTCATCAGATTATAACAGTGTAACTTTAAACGGGTGAATGTCGATAAATATATATCATATTAGCTCATTTGCCGCTCGGAGTCGTAATGTAGCAAAGCATGTACATTTTCTTCGAAGATACGAGGATCGGCGATTGCTCTAAGGGAGTTTCGTCTGCCAGGCGTCAGAATAAAAATATGTTAGCGAGGGTGTGGCAAAAATATGTCGGCATCGAATAGGTACGACATCGCAGAGGATGTGCTAAAATCTTTTACGCGCTCCAAGGTGCGAACAAAGATCCTCCTCTGCCTGAAGGATGGCGCTAAAAGCACCAGCGATCTGGAGAAGGAGATGGGCATAAGAAATACGACGATTCTCCACGCCATCAAGGAGATGACCGATTCGGAGCTGGTAGTTAGAGCTGAACAGGGCTATGATCTCACCAACCTGGGAAAGATGCAGGCCACTATGCTGGACGATATGATCGATTTCGTCTTGGTCCTGGAAAAATACAGCGATTTCTGGCTGAACCACGACATCAGCGGGATACCTGAGGGGCTTTTGGGGAGGATTGGCATGCTTTCTCAGTCAGAAATCATCGAAGCCGACCCCTCAGAGCTCCTGAAAACTGTGGAATATTTCATAGGTGAGCTAAAAAAATCTGAGTATGTGTGCGGGGTTTCACCAATAATCCTTCCAGGATATGCCGAGGTGATATCCCATTGCGTTAAGAATGGTGCAGAGGTCGAGCTGATAGTGACCTCCGAGATATTGAAAATAATATTTAGAGATCATGGCGATTTGGTGAACGATCTATTAAAACGTAATAATTTCAGACTTTATGAGGTCAGGGAAGATTTGACTGTTGCATTCACAGTTACAGATAAGCTCCTCGATCTCGGGTTATATCGCCTTGATGGCACTTATGACCTCAGCTGCGACCTGATATGCGTAGGAGAAACTGCAGTCGAATGGGGATTAGAACTATTCGATTACTACCGCAATAAATCTGTAATAGTAACATAAAAAGTTAATTTAAAAAGAAACGCTTAACCGGCCTAGAGCAGCGGTTTGGCAACGATTTATTTAACAGAAATGCTCAAATTCGATATAGCTGTTACCTTGCTAGTATGACAGTGGACAGAGTGACGGAGTCCTTCCGATCCTCTCTTGGTGGAATCCTGCTGAACATCAGAGATGGAACTATTGCCGCATCAATAGCCGTATTTACGTTCTTGAGTGTAAGTTCGATCTTCGTAGGAGCAACGGGCTTCTTTCAAACGTTCATCGGCTATATACTGCTGGGGGGGCCCCCGAGCCTCCCAATGTGCATTGCGGCCTTCTTAATCACATTCAGCACATATAGTCTCAATAAGCTTACAGATATGGCGGAAGATTCGATAAATATGCCCGAGAGGGTAAAATTTATCCGAGATAGAAGACAGCTCATCCTTTTGACCTCTTTAGGAGCTTATCTGCTCTCAATCCCCCTGGCATTTTCGGTGACTCCCAAGGCTCTCCCGATACTTTTCGTCCCTTTGCTGGCAAATCTGCTTTATAGTTCAAGACTGCTTCCAGGGATTCCAAGGATGAAGGATATACCGGTCATGAAGAACGTCTTCGTCGCGACATCGTGGGCGATGGTTTGTACCCTCCTTCCCTCCGTTGACATATCCAACGTCCCGAGGATGACGGCGCTGGCGGTCCTTTACTTCATGTTCGTAAAAGTTTTTATTAATACCATATTATACGACATACGGGACGTCGATGGCGACAGAGCATCTGGCGTAAAGACCATTCCGGTGCTTTTGGGCACCAAAAAGACTACGATGATACAACTGGCTATAAATAGTACAATTCTATTCATATTGGCTTTATTAAATAACCACGCAAAATTGCTGGTGATGGGGATGATGCTATACGGATACATTTTTATAATATATTTCAGGCACAGGCAAAATCCCCTCCTCCTCGACGCTTTCGAAGACGGTGAGTGGATGATCTTCAGCGCCGTCTACTCTCTCGTCTTCCGATTTTTTTGTTGATCCCCCTTCACACCAGAATCGGCAATCGGCCAAAATCGAAAACTGACGAGTTAAGATATTCTCGCGGATTGGCCATAAATTGTCGATTTCGTTATCTGGGCCGGTCACCAAGAATACCAAAGGAGATAAATATTAACGTAACTGAGCTAGGTCAAATGGGAGATGAGGACTGATCAAGATGAGAATATTCATATGGTCAACAGTTGTTCTCGCATTGGCGATTTTCCTGAACCCCTGTGCTGCCCTCAGCAACGTCGACGTCTCTGGTACCTGGGAGTCGAGATACGAGTTCGGTCCCGTTGAAGAGTTCATGACCGCCAGCATTCAGCAGATCGGAAGCAACATAATCGGGTCTTATTCGGTAGAGGTCAGCCCGGACGGGGATGATTATGGAGGGATCATCTTCGGGACGATCGATGGCGGAAGAATAAAGGCGTTCTACCTGGCCATAAAAGATGCGGATGGTGGCGACCCCCTGACAACCATATCCTTCACTGACGGGAGGGTGATAAACGACGATACCATCCAGGGCGAGTTCTATTATCGGGACAGCGATTCGTTGGAGCTCTCCGGGCCTTACGAGGCAAATAAGGTCTGAAATGGGAACTCTCTCCGAGATTTAGAGAGAGGCCAAGCCTCCCGGATGGACGAGAAAAAAGGCCTTTTGAGGCTTCGGGAGGCTCTCGGAGTTGAGGCAGCCTCCCCCCTCAAGCTTCAGCGGTCTCGTAGTCGGTGTCCATGGTGTCTTGGAGCCCGTCCTTGGAGATGTGGGTGACCATCCTCTCCGAGACGTCCTGGTCTGATATGATCTCCTCGAAGCGCTTGGTGTACCCGTCCCTCTCGGCGGCGGCCTGGCAATCGAAGATGTTTTTATACTCGCTGATGGTGGAGGGGGCGACACCCAGCCTTTCGCTCATCTCCTTCACCGATAGGCCTGCTCCGGCCAGCTTCAAAAACTCCTGCTTTTCAAAGGGGGGCTTCAGATCGGATTCCCGGAAGAGATGGAGCTTGATCCTGGCGCGACTGACGGTCTTGTTGAGCGCTCGATCTCCCAGCCCTTCAGCGATCTCTGTATCGCTGAGACCCCTATAAAATAGCCTCACCACAGTGGCCAGCTGCTCGGGGGTGAGCTTGGTCTGGACGTTGTATCGCTTGCACATATCGGATACAACCTCCCGAAGCTTACGTTCGATCTCTCCACTCCCCTTGAGATCGCCATGTAGCGTGGCCTGCTTCTCGACCACTTTGGTGCTGCTTGAGATCTTCAAGAACAGCTCTTTCAACCGCTCCGTCTTATCGCTCATTTAAGTACACACCCCGTCGATAACTCCCTTGTTTATACTATAAAGAGGTTTCCCATAATATTGGCGAGGGATCTGAGAGAAAAAATATGTTTAAAATAGTTTAAAATAACTTTATGATTTCTGATACGAACCATCTGGCTTTTGTGGGGGGATGGCTGAACTAAGAACCAACAACTCTGTACTCTATTCATCATCGATAGACATCTCCTGAGAGCTATAACAATCACAAATAATATTTCTCCCCTATTGATGTATCCGCCGATATAATATTTGTCGGGGCAGCTGGATCGGAGCCGCCCCGACAATTCTTTCACCAAAAGAGGCGATCATGATGACTGAACGAGGACCACAGAAGATGCCGCTTATGCCGTCGTTGTGACCTGACAGGTCTCGCGGCGTGAGCCGCCGCCGTCACTTCGCATCGCGACTCGCGGTCTTCAGCTGCTATGGAGTACTCCCCGTTGAAGGTCGAATAATGCGAACGCTACCCGAGTATTGTTCGCATCAGACACCCTTGCTCCCTCAGAGCATTACTAGTAGATAAGGCTTTTTATGAAAAGGTCATACCGTCTCGCGCTTCTGTTCTGACTTGAGCAATCGAAAAATAAGCAATTTCATTATCATATAATAATTTAAATCTTGGCGGCCGGGAAGGCCGCGCGGTTCGGATATCTTCCCTCGCCCCGGATGGGCTGGGGATCAGCACCGACGCGGCCCGCCCCTCTTCCTCCTCCTCTCGGGCTCGCGGTTCCGGTAGCGGACCAGGTGCCAGTTGTCGATCTCCCAGAGGTCGAGGGCCCGCTCCTCCTCCTTGAGGTAGCCTCTCGCCCTCTCCATCAGCTCGTCCCAGTCGACCTCGTGACCCGCGAACTCCGGCCCCTCGACGCAGGCGAGCTTCGTCTCGCCGCCGACGTTGACGCGGCAGGCTCCGCACATCCCGGTCCCGTCGATCATTATAGGCATCAGGCTCACCCTCGTCTCGGCGCCGAAGGGCTCTGAGACTCGGGAGCAGGTCGCCATCATGAAGGTGCAGCCTACCAGGTAGATCCGGTCTATCTTCTCGGATTCGAGGATCTCCCTCAGGGGGTCCTTGGCCCAGCGGGCCGTGCCCACCGATCTATCGCCGGAGGTGATGATCAGCCGGTCGGACGCCTCCTCCAGCCGGTCGAGCCAGAAGAGAAACTCGCCCTTGTAGGCCTCGACGATGGAGATCACCTGATTTCCCTCCTCCTTCAGGGCTCTCGCGAGGGCGAAGGCGGGGCCAGCGCCAAAGCAGCCGCTGACAACGATGACCTTTCCGAAGCGCCCCACCTCGGCGGGCTTTCCCAGGGGGCCGGCCAGGTTTGCCAGCCTCTGCCCCGGCTCCATGAGGCCCAGCTTCCTCGTAGAGAGGCCCAGCTCCTGGAAGACGAGGGTCACCGTCCCCTTCTCTCGATCCCAGTCGGCGACGCTCATGGGTATCCTCTCCCCCGCGTCGTCGACCCGCAGGATCATGAACTGCACCGGCCTGATCTTCTCGGCGATCTCGGGGGCCCTGATCTCCATCAGGGTGAAGCCGGGCGCCACGGTCTCTTTTCGGACGATCTCGTTTGGGATGGCCCCGACCGACATTTCACATATGGTTTCTCCCATGAGGTTTTCACCGCCAAACGCCCCCGGACCCTCCTCGATGGGTGTCGATCCGGTTTATCAAAGCGGACGTTTCTGCCTCGAGAAGTTCCGGCTCAGCGATTATCGAAGAGCTCCGAGGAGCTTCCGAGGTTTCATCCCCTCGATTTGATGGTTGAAATAGTTTGCCCCGCCGTTTCATCCTTCTATTCAAAAAATGCTCGCATAAAGGCTCCGAAAACTGTGATAGCTTCCGCGGGAGCGTGCTTTATGCTAAATCAAGATCAAGATTTTTGAATCGTTGCCCTGGATGAGATCGGTGTCGGAGGAGACGGAGAGGCGGCACCCCTCGCCACAGGCCTGGAAAAGGTTAATAGCGGTTGAAGGGCAAGGCTTGGACGTGGACTCGTAGGGTAGAGGATATCCTAGCGGGCTTCGGAGAGGCTCCTCGAAGAAACCCGCTGACCTGGGTTCGAATCCCAGCGGGTCCGTCATCCTCTTTTTGAACCAAATCGAAAGGGATTCAGATCTTCGAAGGCGCCCGCCCGTTCGCCAGGCGGAAAACCCTTTTTGCCAAGAGATCCATCAGAAGGAAGGTGGTGAGGGTTTGGTCGACCTTCTGGGAAAAAGGAGGCTGGAAGAGGAGATAGAGCGGCTGAGGTCTCGGGTGAATGATCTGGAGGAGGAGAAGGGCTCCCTCTCCCTCCAGATCGAGAGGCGCGACGATAAGATCAGAAAGCTGACGAGCGCATCCCAGGAGACGAGCCTCGCCCTCAAGGCCGCAGAGCAGAGGATCGCCGCCTCCCAGGGGCAGGAGGGGGGCGATGGCGCGAGGGAAAAGGCCGCCACGAAAGATAGAAGGCGTGACTCCGGCCGCCTCCTCAAGCCGAAAGAGATGGGGCGGCTCCTCGACCAGCTGGATGCCGTCCGCTCCCCTCTGGATGACCTCCTATCGGCTTACATCGCCCCCGGATCGACTGCTGCTCAGGGCATCCCCTCCGAGGTCGCCGATCTGGTGAGGCGATCAGGCCCGGATCGGGGGGTCGCTGTCTTCTCTGACCCCCTCCTCTTCACCATCGCCCTCGTCCCGCCCTTTCCCATTCAGCGGGACGAAACGGTCTGGGCCGGATCTTTCAGGACGGACCCCTTGAGGGAGATCCTCGACACTCCAGCGCTGGTGGTGGCGGCCCACGCCGGAGAGACCTTTCTGGGGGTGGCCCTGGGGACGGAGGGATTTTCGGAGCACGCCGTCGTCAGGAGCACCGTCAAGGAGAAGCATACCAAGGGCGGCTGGAGCCAGAAGAGGTTTGAGAGGCTGAGGGAGGAGGACATACGGCAGCACGCCGACCTCGTCAGAGAGAGGCTCCCTCA
Source organism: uncultured Methanotrichaceae archaeon (assembly GCA_964530375.1). Taxonomy (GTDB): domain Archaea; phylum Halobacteriota; class Methanosarcinia; order Methanotrichales; family Methanotrichaceae; genus Methanocrinis. Next base: position 1,034 of record CAZHAO010000066.1, on the reverse strand, counting down.
GATCCTGGAGGGATACCGATCGATCCCCGCCTACGCCGTCGTCAGCGGCGATCCCGCCCTGGTCAAGCTGATCGCCCCCGCCATCGATCTCCCGATCCTTGAGGCGAAGATCGGTCGATTCGACCGGAAGAAGCCGGACGAGATCCTGGAGGAGGTCTACGGGTTTGTCTTCCTTCGCGGATGATCCGATGGGAGGTTTTTGAGGATGAGAGACTGGGGAAAGGAGAAGACCGCGGCGGACGCCGGCACCGATAGAGAGGAGCTGGAGGCTCTGGCGAAGGACTGGGACTGGCACGTCCGGAGGGCCGTGGCCATCAACCCGAGCGCCCCGATCGATATCCTGCGGCTCCTGGCGAAGGACAAGGTCCAGTGGGTCCGGGAGGCGGTGGCGGCGAGCCCCCGGGCCGACGGCGAGATCCTCGACCTCCTCTCCGAAGACGGCGACGGATTCGTTCGGGCCGCCGTCGCCAACAACCACGCGGCATCTCCTGAGATCCTGGAAGACCTCTCGGAGGACGAGACGATGGACTTCGACTGCTCCTTCTCCAAGAACCGGTACATCGTCCAGGAGGCTGCAGCCAAGAACCCGCGCACCCCCGACGAGGTTATCAGGACCCTCTCCGAGCACGCCGACGAGGGGGTCAGGGCCGCCGCCGTTTCGAACCCGAACGTTCCCGGCGACGTCTTATTCAAGCGGAGGGTCGACCTCTCCTGGGCCGTCAGGACGGCGGTGGCAAAAAGCCCCCGGGTCTCCGTCGAGATCCTGGACCATCTCGCCGCGGACAGGATCCAGGACGTCCGGGCGGCCGCGGCCAGTAACCCCAAGACCTCGGCTGAGTCTCTGGCGAGCCTCGCCGCCGACCGGGACGTCGATATCCGGGCGGAGGTTGCATCGAACCCCGGCACCGATCCCGCGACCCTGCTGGCCCTATCCGGGGACTGGGCCTGGAAGGTGAGGGAGAGGGTGGCGAAGAACCCGGCGACGCCGGAGGGTCTGGTGCGAAGCCTCGCCGAGGACCCTGACCAGAGCGTGA
>CAZHAO010000065.1:0-8950 GCA_964530375.1 uncultured Methanotrichaceae archaeon | reverse complement strand
GTGATGATGGGGCTGTTGTGCTCCTTCTTCACCACCCCCGCCTCCACCATCTTGATGTCGACGTAGATGGCAGCCCCCTCCTCCAGGGCGGCGAGGCCGGCGTTCACGGGGTCGTTTTTGAACCTGAGGATCTCGGCGACGCCCAGGTCGCCGGTGGCGATGACGCACCGCTGCTTTATCTTGTCCTCGGGCGTTTTGTCCCCCACGATCCCGGCGATGAAATTTCTGCTCTTGTTGTAGATCTCCCTCGCCTCGGGCGTGACAGCCCCCAGATCTGAATGCTTCTTCTCGGTCATTCTCAAAGCCACCGGTTTCAATAATCGTACTTCGTCTGGTACCCTCTCCTGGTAATTATCCTGCCATCAGTTATCTGGGCCCCGGGACCCGCCAGGATCAGGGTGCACCTTCGGCCATCGAACTTCGGCCGGGCCAGGTCGATCGCCCGCCCGACGGAGATCTTCTCCTGGGGGCGGGTGGCGTCCTGGACGAGGCCGAAGGGCCTCTCCGGGTCCAGGTCTGACAACCTCTCCGCAAGGACCGACAGCTTTTCGGAGCTGGTGTTGTATACGACGACGGCAAAGCCGCCCTCCATCAGCTTTTGAACTTTATCGGGCGCGTCGTCATCCAGGCCCGAGAGGAGGGTGAAGTCGTTCACCAGGGGCGCCCCGATCCTCGCCGCCGCCGCCGATAAGGCCCCGACCCCCGGGGAGACGTGAACCTTTGAAGGTCCGATCTCGCACGGTTCGAGAGCCCGCCAGGCTGAGCTGAAGGTGCTGGGGTCGCCGCCGAAGAGGATCGAGGCGGTTTCGCCCTTGGTTGCGGCCTCCTTCGCCGCTCCAAGCCTCGCCTGTATCCTATTTTCGAAGCCCCCTTCGGCAGAGATCGTCTCTCCCCCGATTAACCCTCTCACGGCTCGAAGGTGCCTTTCGGGGCCTAGGATCAACTTCGACCTCCCGATGAGCCCCTCGGCCTCGAAGGTCAGGTGACGGGGGTCTCCCGGCCCGACCCCCACCAGGTTGATCATAGATTGGGGGGCCGCCGTCCCTCTCGCCATCCCCTCGCCTCCGATGATGAGGAGGGTGAACATGTCCACCTCCTGGCGGAGCTCCTCCTTATCCAGCATCCCTTTCGCGGTCGTCCCCATGAGGGCCTCGCCTGTGCGGGCGACGTTTCTCGCCACCAAAAGATCTCGATCTATCCTGCCGCCCTCGGTGCAGATCTCTAGAACCCTATCCAGCTGCCAGGTCCTCCTCTTGGACCGGGGGTTGTATATGGCGATGGGCATATTCAGCTCGGATGCGATCCTGGCCCTTTTTTCGATCTTTGGCCATGGGGTGAGAAGGTCGCTCAAGCTGATGACGGCCAGAGACCTCCTGAAGGTGATGCCGGCTCTGCAGGCTGCCGCCGAAAAGGAGGTGATGCCGGGGACGACCTCGACCCGGCCGAGGTCGACCTTCCCCGAGGCGACCTCCAGGCCGAGCCCCGCCATCCCGTAGACGTTGGGGTCGCCGCTGCTGACGAGGGCACAAGACCCCTCATCGAGGAGGTCGACCGCCTCTTTCGCCCGGTCCACCTCCCTCCCCATCCCGGTGGAGCTGACTGCCTTGCCTTCCAGGAGGTCAGAGACGAGGTCTAGGTAGGGCCGATAGCCGACGACGCTTTCAGAATCGGCCATCGCCTCCTTCGCCCTCCTCGTCAGAAGGTCCCGGCTGCCGGGCCCGATCCCGACGATGTACAGCTTACTCTCCGAGGGCAACGGTCACCCTCCCATAGACCCTCTTCGGCATGATCAGCCTCTCGGAGAGGGCTAAGGCCGCGGGCTCCGCCACCCCCACGAGGCCGAGGTCTTTGGCCCTCGACTCCGTCGTCGGCGACTGGGCGTTGAGGACCTCCTCGTCCAGATAAACGAGGGGGCAACCCATCTCTTCTGCGGCCCTCTCGATCCCCGATTCGTCTTTCTTGATCCAGGCGGTGGCGATGACCCTGATATCCTCGACCCCTCTTCCCGCAGATTCCAGGGCCGAGGCGACGGCCTCCATCACCTCAGACGACTCTACGCCCCTTCTAGCCCCGAGGCCGACGACGACGCCCCCCCTCCTCTTCAAGACCGCGACGTCCTCGTCCACCAGGACGACCTTGGGGCCCGAGAGCCTGATGATGGGGACCTCCTCTCTGAGGAAGGCGAGGTTCACCTCCTTGGAGGAGTCTTTGTTCACGACGAAGGCGCCGAGGCTCTCCGCCGTCCCCTCCAGGGAGGGCCGTCTGGCGGCGTCGGTGGCGGTGGTGACGGCGGGGTAGATCCCCAGCCTCTGATGGAGATGGAGGGCGAGGTCGTTGGCGCCGTGGTGGCCCCCGACGATGGGAACGGCGGACCGCAAGGAGGCGTCGACGGCCACCACCGGCCTATCGGTCCACTTGTCTCTGAGGGCCGGGCAGATCAGCCTCACCACGATCCCGACGGCCATCACCGCCACCACCAGGTCGAACTCCTCAAGAGATTCCAGAGTCTCTTTGGGATCGCCCTCGCTGTAGACCACCACCTCGGGGCTGTACCGGCCCGAGAGGGCAGAGCATATCTTCTCGCCCTCGGCCCTATTCCGGTTGAAGACCAGGACGGCTACCGACTTCGGTATAGGTGAGACCTCCCAAAGCCGCTTCTCGATATGACCTTTCCCACCAGGATCAGGGCGCCCTTCGCAATCCCCGCCTTCTCTACCTTATCGGCGATATCCTCGACGGTGCCGATGATCACCAGTTCATCGGGCCAGGAGGCGTGGTAGACGACGGCCGCCGGCGTATTTGACGGGACCTCAAGGGACCTCATGGTCTCCCTGATCTTGTTCGTCCCGAGAAATATCGCCATCGTCGTGCCGAGCCTTGACATCTCCCGGATCTGATCTTTCTCCAGGGTGGTTCCCGCGGGCCTCGTGACGATGAGGGACTCGGAGACCCCCTTCAATGTGAGCTGGGTCTTGAGGGCCGCGGCCACCGCAAATAGTGAGGATACGCCGGGGACCACCTCCACCTCCACCCCTGCCTCTTCCAGGGGCCTCATCTGCTCGAGGATCGCGCCGTAGAGGGCGGGGTCGCCGCTGTGAAGCCTCACCACCCTCTCGCCTCGTTCGAGGGCGTCGAGGATGATCCCGTTGATCTCCTCGAGGTTGATCTTGTTGCTGTCGACGAGCCTTGCCGAAAGCCCCTCCAGGAGGGCGGGGTTGACGAGAGAGCCGGCGTACACGACCAGTTCCGCCTCCGCTAGGAGGCGCGCGCCCTTGACGGTGACCAGCTCCGGGTCGCCGGGGCCGGCCCCGACGAAGTGGACCTTCTTCATCTCGTCCTCCTGGCGCAGAGGACGCTGAAGTAGTCGCTCTTCTCGGGCATCTCGCCGCGAATTATCTCCTCTCCGGGGGAGTAGAGCCTGACCCCCAGGATGAACTCGTCGAACCCCTCCTCCCTCAGCTCTGCCGCAAGGCCGGCCGGCCTCACCGCCTTCATCCTGATCACCGTCTGAACCTCTGAGCCGTCGGATACGAGGAAGGATTCGGAGAGGTCGACGCCGAACTTCGCCGCCAGGGCCGGCACCGTCCCGACTCCGGGGATCGTCTCGATGCGGACCTCGGGGTGGCGCTCGTTCACCACCCTCTTCAGGTGGGAGAAGGTGGAGAAGGTGTTCACGTCGCCGATGCAGGCGAAGGCCGCGTCCCCCCTGGAGGCGAACGAAGCTACGCGGTCGGCGTTCTCGGCCCAGATCTCCTGGAGCCTATCTTTATCCGAGATCATGGGAAACTCCAGGATCTCGGGGTCGGCGTAAGGCCGGACCAGATCCGCCGCCATCTCGCCGGGGACGAAGACCTTCTCTGAGGCCGCGAGGGCCTTCTCTGCCTTCCGGGTCAAAAGCTCCGGGTCGCCGGGGCCGAGGCTGACCCCCATCAGCATCTCATCAACTCCATCAAAAGGAACCTCCTGAAATTCGGCCCACCACCATGAATATGGGGTTTGATGGCCGGAGGGCGATGTCTCCGGCCAGCTCGTAGCCTCGAGATATCCCTATCTGGAGGAGCTCCTCAAAGATCCCCTCCTTTTTCATCAGACTGACTACCTTCGCTGCGATCCCGATCCGGGCGAGGTCGGCGACGACGACGGATCCTGGAGAGAGCCTCTCCATCAGGAGGGGGAAGAAGGCCTCGATGCCCCTCGTCCCGCCGATGAAGCAGCGGTCGACCTTCGGCATCCCTTCCAGCAGATCCTCGGCCTCGCCGCAGAGGAAGGTGCCGCCCGGAACTCTCGCCCGCGAGATCTCGACGGCCTCGGGCCTCCTGTCGATCCCGTATATCTTGTCGGTGAACCGAGAGGCTGCGAGGGAGACGGCTCCAGAGCCGCACCCGATATCAAGGAAGGTCATATCCTCTCCGATCTCCAGCTTTCCCATGGCGATGGAAACGTTCTCCGGCTGGGTCTCAGTACCGGGAAGCTTCATGGATTTTGGAGCGGCGGAAGGGGATATAAGCTTAATCCAAATCCTCTTGCGCGAAGTAAAATCAATTGGCCCTAAATTTTCCCGAGCTCTCGATCTTCAAATTCCTGATTTTCAAATTCCAGATCTTTGATATCGATCCGATAGGTGCCGTTTCTCCTATCCAGGGCCGGGATGGCCTCGATCTCCTCCACCGGGATTCCCGGCCTTTCGGACCTAAAGCTCTCCATCACCGTCGGCCAGGGGATGAGGTGGGCGCTCTTCGGCTTTCCCGCCCCCCTCCGAAGCTCCACCGCCAGAACGCCGCACCTTCCGGAGCTCTCGATGAACCGGTCTATCCTCTCGATCTGGTGGACGCCGCAGGCCGTCGAGAAGTGCTGGGTGAAGTAGAGGGTCTTGGCCTTCCGGGCGTCGAGGCTTTTGCACTCGACCGCCAGGTAGTAGCGGGGGTGGGGCGAGTCGACGAGGAGGTCGACGACCTGGGGGGTGTACCTGCTCTGCTTCAGCCGATAGGCTACGCCCCTGATCCCCTCGGCCTCGAAGAACCTGTTCAGGGCCGCCACCAGCTCCCACTCGAAGTCGGGCATTTTGAAGCTCTCCGGAACTGCTCTATTTCAGGGTTAAAGACCCAACCTATTTTAGCCATGTGGGCCCTTACCCGGTCAAGGTGGTTTTGTGAGGGTCGGACGGTTCATACGGGCGGAGACGATCCCCGAGGCGTGGCGGAGGGGTCTCAACCTCATCTGGCGGCAGGGCGGGGAGATCACCGACGAGCGGGGGACCAGGACCAAGGAGGTTCTGGCCCTGGAGGTGGTGGTGGAGGACCCGAGGAGGGATATGATCCCCGAGGAGTACTCCTGGAACCGGCCCCGGCTGGAGGATTACGCAAGTCAGCTCATCAGCGGCGAAAACCCCGGCTTTGAGTACACCTACGGGGAGAGGCTCAGGGCCTGGGCTTTGCCAGCCTCTGGGAAGGAAAAAGAGGTCTGCGAGCATCGGGGCGGCGAGGAGGGGGTCCACGAGGGGGCGGTCGACATGGGTAGCGCCGAAGAGGCCGTCGACCAGATCGATTACGTCGTCCGCCGCCTCCGGGCTAATCCCAACTCCCGCAGGGCCTCGGCGGTCACCTGGATTCCTTCCGTCGACACGAAGAAGGAGGAGGTCCCCTGCATGATGGTCGACGACTTTTTGATCAGAGAGGGGAGGCTCCACCTTGCAGCCCTATTCCGGAGCCACGACTTCGCGGGCGCCTATCCGGCGAACCTCTACGGCCTCACGAGGCTCCTCGAATACGTCGCCGAGAGGGCAGGGGCGGAGCCCGGCTCGATCACGACCGTCAGCTGCTCGGCCCACATCTACGACCACGACTGGGACTGGGTATCCGAGATGGTCACGGGCCGGGAATGCGGGGAGATCTGATCGGGAAAAGGGTGGGGAGCGCGAGGTCGAAGAGATCCCTGTCCTCTACGTCTCCGTCTACGACGCTGAAGGCTCTTCCTCAAGAAGGCTCGCTGCAGGCGCTCGTCACCGGAAGCGACGGGGTTGATTACGTCGTCTGCTGCGGGAGGTACAAAGAGGCGGCGTAGAGCATGGTATCGTCGACCAGGCCGGTCCGATCGTCGCGGCCCCGGTCGAGAAGGTCTTCGGCGAGGCATGATCGTCATCTGCAGACGAAGATGTGCCTGGTGAGGCTCCGGTGGACCCGCTCGGTGTGGGCCTCCAAGATCTCAAACCCGGCATCTTTGACGAAGCCGCCGACGGGCCGATCGTCGACGAAGACCACCCTCCGGCCGGGGACGAGGACCCGCCGCAGCTCCGCCAGACTTTTTGCCAACAGCTCGTCCCTCGACCCCGCCTGGATCAGGGCCGACCTGCCGTAGGGGGCGTCGGAGACGGCGCCCTCGATGGATTTGTCTTTAAAAGGCAGCCTTGCGGCATCCCCGACCAGGAGGGTGCAGTCGAGTCCCTCAAGGTTCGATTTTGATCCAGAAACGATCCCCTCCTGGACGTCGATCCCGAGGCCCCGGACGCCCATAAGGCCTGCCTCCACCAGAAACCCTCCGGTCCCGGAGAAGGGGTCCAGGAGCCGCTCGCCTTCTCTCACTTGAGAGAGGTTGACGAGGGCCCTTGATAGCTTTGGGAGCATCGTTCCGGGGTGGAAGAAGGGCTTTTTGTGGGGCCGCCGGTCCCGAAACCCGGTCCGATCGGAGCGGGCGACCTCCCGCCCGAGGAAGATATGGTCGGCGGTGACCATCGCTCGGATCTCGATCTCCGGCGCCGCCAGGTCGGCCCTGTACCCCTTCTTCCACAGAACAGAGCCGACCATCCCCTCGACCTCGTCGCTTGCGAGGGGGGCCTCGCCGAGCCTCTTGGCCCTGACCCTGTAGGTTATTTCGGGAAGGTCGAGCTCCGCCGCGGCCCCGGCGACGCCCTCCGCAGTCGGCTCCGCCTCGGCCGCTATCTCGACGACCCGGTGGGTCATGGCCATCCGCGCGCCGAGGCGGAGGCGGTCGAGGTCCCGAGCCTCGACGACGAGGGAGCGTTCGCCCTCGTAAACGACCCGGTGCCCCGACGAGGTGATCGCCAATAGCGAGAGCGCCTCGCTCTTCGGGATCGTCGGATGCTCCCCCGAGAGCTCGAAGGCGTATCGGGTCTCCATCTCAGATCCGAGGCGGTTCGAGGTATCTGTTCGCCCGCTTGTAGTCGAACTCCTCGGAGTCGAGGACGTTCTCCAGGAAGTTGAAGAGAGTTCTTCGGACGTCGCCGCTGAGGAGCGGGTACCAGGTGGGGCTCGCCACCACCATCATCCGAAAGGCGAAGAAGGGCGCGATCACCGATAGGAGCTCCTCGTCTCCTGTCCTGTCCAGATAATTCTCGAAGAAGAGCTCGAAGATATCTTCGAGGCCGCCTGTGAGCTTTAAGCTCTTCTGGACCGAGTAGAAGATGTAGTTGGTCGTCATGGCGGTGATGTCGTCGGCGGCCTCGCCCCACTCGCCCCGGGACCTGTCAAGGACGGTGAAGTCGGTTCCCGACCGAAACATCACGTTCCAGGGGTGAAAGTCGCCGTGGACCTGACAGAGCCGGCCGGTCTTATCCCGGAGATTCCACCTCCAGTCGACGCACTTCTTCTCAATCGCCAATAGCTCGCCGGGGGCGAGGAACTCGGGCTCTGCCGGGTAGTCGTCGAGGATCCCCATGATGCACTCGCCGTGGCCGACGGTGTCCCTGATCTTCCGCCGATAGAGGGCCGGAGAGTTCTTCTTTTCTGCGTGGATCTCGGCTAAGTAGGTGGATAGGACCTCGGCACGTCTCATGTCCAGATCCGTCGCATCCTCCTCCTTCACCCTCTCCAGGTCGAAGAAGTACTCCTTCCCCTCGATCTTCTCCATCAGGATGAAGAACTCTCTTGCATCGCCGCAGGAGCTGAGCCTTCCCCCGGAGTCGAAGTATCCGACGTCTACGGACTTCGCGTGCTTTGGCAGCTTGCCGAAGGTCGAGTGCTGCCAGAGGAGGACCTGGGCCCTGTCGGAGAAGTGGTCGTGGCCGAAGCCCTCCTGGACCCGCATCGTCGAGAGGACCGCGGACTTCGTTTCGCCCCCCGACCGGTACTCCAGGAGGACGGGGCTCCCGTAGCCGAAGCCCTTGACGTCTTCGGTGGTGGGGATCGTCTCACCGAGGGTCTTCATGCCGACCAGTTCGGCGTCCTCGCCCTCGAGGCTCCTCAGGTAGGCCTCGACAGCATCTCTCTTCAGGTCCATCTTCCTTCTCACCTCATTTCAAGTTCCCATATCCCAGCTGTGGAGGTACCTGCGCTGCTCCGGGGTGAGGGTCTCGATCTTGATCCCCATCGCCTCCAGCTTGAGGGCCGCAACCCTCTTGTCGATCTCCGATGGGACTGAGTAGACCTTCCTCTCCAGCTCGGGGCCGTGCTCTGCGATGTACCGGACGGAGAGGGCCTGGTTTGCAAAGCTCATGTCCATCACCTCGGGCGGGTGGCCGTAGGCTGCGGCGAGGTTGATGAGCCTCCCCTCGGCGAGGAGGTAGATCCTGCGGCCGTCGGCCATCCGATACTCCACCACGTTCTCCTGGACCTCAGCCACCCCCGAAGCCATCTCCTCCAGGTCGGGGATGTCGATCTCGACGTTGAAGTGGCCGCTGTTGGCGACGATCGCCTGGTCTTTCATCAGCTCGATGTGCTCATTTCTGATGACAGAGATGTCTCCGGTGACGGTGATGAAGAGGTCGCCGATGGGCGCAGCCTCGATCATCGGCATCACCCGGAAGCCGTCCATGGCCGCCTCCAGGGCCTTCCGGGGCTCGATCTCGACGACGATGACGTTGGCGCCCATCCCGCGAGCCCGAGTGGCCAGGCCCCGGCCGCACCAGCCGTAGCCTCCTATGACGACGTTCTTTCCGGCGAAGAGGAAGTTGGTGGCGTTCATGATCCCGTGGATGGTGCTCTGGCCGGTGCCGTAC
>CAZHAO010000064.1:0-9062 GCA_964530375.1 uncultured Methanotrichaceae archaeon | reverse complement strand
GGGCGAAATCCTCCAACACCAGCCGCGTATATAAGCGTTGTGGAAGGGCGGTAGGATGGCGAAAAGTTGATCAAGAACCCGCGCGTCGGTTATTAATACCAACAGAGCGATTTTGACCTGAATCAAAGGGCGAAAATGCGAATTCAGGGGTTTTGGAGGTTTTTTATGAGTTTCACTCTGACAGAGAAGATTTTGAGGGATCATCTCGTCGACGGATCTTACGAGCCAGGAAATGAGATCGGAATAAGGATAGACCAGACCCTGACCCAGGACGCTACGGGGACGATGGCCTACCTCCAGTTCGAGTCTATGGGCCTCTCCAAGATAGAGACGGAGCTTTCGGTATCCTACGTGGACCACAACACCGTCCAGGTGGGGTTCGAGAACGCCGACGACCACCGATATCTTCAGACGATCGCAGAGAAGTACGGGATCCACTTTTCAAGGCCCGGAAACGGCATCTGTCACCAGGTACATCTAGAGAGGTTCGGCAGGCCCGGAAAAACTCTCTTGGGGTCGGACAGCCACACCCCCACATGTGGGGGCCTCGCGATGATAGCCATAGGGGCAGGCGGCCTTGACGTCGCGGTGGCCATGGGAGGCGGCGCATACTATCTGACCTGCCCCAAAGTGATCAAAGTCAACCTGGATGGAAAGCTTCCCGATTGGGTGACGGCCAAAGACGTGATCCTGAAGGTGCTGGAGAAGCTCTCCACCAAGGGGAACGTTGGGTGCGTCTGCGAGTACGGCGGTGAGGGGGCCCGCAGGCTCACCGTTCCTGAAAGGGCCACCATCACCAACATGGGGGCGGAGACGGGGGTGACCACGTCCTTATTTCCCAGCGACGAGGAGACCCGGAAGTTCCTCGCGGCCCAGGAACGGAAAGAGCAGTGGACCCCCCTCGATGCCGACGAGAACGCCGAGTACCATCGCATAATGGATATCGACCTCTCGGACCTGGAGCCATTGATGGCGGCCCCCCACAGTCCGGGAAATATAGTCCCGGTCTCCGAACTGGAGGGGACGGCCGTCGACCAGGTGATGATCGGGTCCTGTACCAACTCCTCCTACATGGACCTGATGACCGTCGCTGGAATGCTGCGAGGTCGCCGCCTCGTTCCCGGCGTCTCCCTGGGGGTGGCGCCGGGGTCCAGACAGGTCCTCATGATGATAGCCGAGAACGGCGGCCTCGGCGACCTCCTCTCCTTCGGCGCGAGGATTCTGGAGTCGGCCTGCGGATTTTGCATAGGAAACAGCATGTCCCCCAAGACCGACTCGGTCTCCATCAGGACCAGCAACAGGAACTTCAAGGGGAGGTCGGGGACATCAAGCGCCAACGTCTACCTGGCAAGCCCTGCGGTGGCAGCGGCGGCGGCCCTCAAGGGCGAGATCACTGACCCGAGAAACCTGGATATGGAGTTTCCGAGGGTCAGGATGCCGGATAGGTTCAAGATCGACGACAGCATGATCATCCCTCCCCTGCCGGAGGGCGAGCGTGCGAAGATCTCGATCTATCGCGGTCCCAACATCGGCGCTCCCCCCGCCAACGATCCCATGCCCGAGGACCTTCGAGGGAAGATCGCCATCAAGGTGGAGGACTACGTCACCACCGACCACATCATGCCTGCGGGATCCCGCCTGAAGTACAGATCGAACGTCCCCAAGTACTCGGAGTTCGTCTTCGAGCCTCTGGACCCCGATTTCAGCAGAAGGGCGGCGGAGCAGAGGGACCGAGGAATCCACAACCTGGTGGTGGCCGGGGTGAGCTACGGCCAGGGGTCCTCGAGGGAGCACGCCGCCCTCTGTCCCATGTACCTTGGGGTGAAGGCGGTGATGGCAAAGTCGATAGAGCGGATCCATGCCGCAAACCTCGTCAACTTCGGGATTGTGCCCTTCACTTTCGTCTCGGAACCTGATTACAATTTCCTGAAGGAGGACGACGAATTGGAGATCCCCGGGTTCAGGGCGGCGATCGAAGGAGGGGACGAGGTGATTGAATCCTTTGACAGGACGGCGGGAAAGAGGGTCCTTCTGAAGACGGATTTGAGCGGACGCCAGAGGGAGATCCTCATCGCTGGCGGGCTTCTTCCCTTCACCGTCCGGAAAAAGATGTGAGAGGAGAGTCGGCCTGCACCTTTCACAGGCCGAACTTATTTGTTATTTCCTGGTTCAAAAATTGCGTGTTCCTCTGCAGCTGGCTTGCGTTGGTCGGGCTTGACTGCTTGAAGGAGGATTCCTCCACCGGCATGGGGGATGAGTAACGCCAGAAGGTGCCCACTCCGAAATTATATCGAGGGCTTGCTGCGCCGGTCGCTCCGTCGCCGAAGGAGGACTCTGAGACGTTGAAGGGGAAGTTCGTCATCCAGAAGAAGAGTCTATTTTCCACGTCCACGGCTTGTCCGGACAGCAGCGGCCTAGTGGGGGTTATGTCGGGGTTTGAGATGTACGACGACCAGTACATATTGGCAAAATCTTCGAACCTAGAGTCTTCCATGGAGCTCCTTACAGGGTTCTCTCCCATGAGGAACATCTCCTGGGTCATGGTATAACCCGCCGCCACCGCGGAGCCCACGAGGCAGGCCAGCATAATCGTAACTGCGCATTTCAACTTCGGTCACCACCTTTTTTAATCAAAATCATGATGCGACACTCCCTGATCAGTACCAACCTATTTATGCCTTATCTGCAAGTGAGATGGACCATGCCAGACTGCTTTGAAATTCTGAACAAAGATCTGGCAGGTCGGATCGGCAGGCTTCGCACGCCCCACGGCGTCGTCGAGACGCCCGTGCTTCTGCCCGTGGTCAACCCCCACCTCAGGCTGATCGAACCTGCCGATCTGAAGGGGATGGGCTCCGAGATGCTGATCACCAACAGCTACATCATAAACCAGGATCCTGACCTCAAAGAGCTGGCTGAAAGGAGCGGCGTCCACCATCTTCTGGGCTTCGATGGCCCCATCATGACCGACTCAGGGGCCTTCCAGCTCTCGGTCTACGGCGATATCGAGGTAGCGCCCTCGGAGATCCTCCAGTTCCAGAGGGCTATAGGCTCCGACGTCTGCGTCCCTCTGGACATTCCGACTCCGCCATACGTCTCCAGGTCGAGGGCCGAGTCGGAGCTCTCGGAGACCGAACGGAGGCTCTCCGAGGCCCGCGAGTTTTGGGAGGACGGCGGACCGCTCCTGGCGGGGCCGATCCAGGGCTCGACGTATACCGACCTCAGGTTTGGTGCGGCCCGGAGGGCAAGAGAGATCGGGTTCGACGTCTGCCCCATCGGGGCCGTCGTCCCCCTGATGGAGGCCTATCGCTTCTCTGACCTGGTGGGTGTGGTGGCCGCCGCCAAGAAGGGTCTGGGACCCGCCTCTCCAGTCCACCTCTTCGGCGCGGGCCACCCCATGATGTTCGCCCTCGCCGCGGCCCTCGGCTGCGACCTCTTCGACTCTGCAGCCTACGCCCTCTACGCGAGGCAGGGCCGCTACCTCACGACGAGCGGAACCCTCCACCTGGAGGATCTGAAGTACCTCCCCTGCTGCTGCGATGTCTGCAGGAACCGGTCGCCTGAGGATCTGGCATCTGATCCCGATAAGATCGAGCTTCTTGCCCGCCACAACCTCTCGGTCTCCCTGGCGGAGATCCGGCGGGTGAGACAGTCCATCGCGGATGGGTCCCTCTGGGAGCTGGTGGAGAGGAGGTGTCGGTCGCACCCCCGGATGATGGACGGCCTGCGGGCCCTCGGATCTCATGCGGACTGGATCGAGGGGCTCGACCCCGCCTCGCGGTCGACCTGCTTTTACCTCGGACCGGAGTCGGCGAAGAGGCCGGAGGTTTTGAGGTACGGGTCGAAGATCGACCGGATCGAGCTATCCGGCAGGGTTCTGGTGACCGATCCCGGCGTCGATGAGGCGGGGTTCGACCGCATCCTCTGGTTTTTGCCGCCCTTCGGCCCTTACCCTAAGGAGCTGGCAGAGACGGCGCCCCTCAACGCTGAGGTCCCGGCGGCGGCAGATGAGGCGGGACGCGCCCAGGCCATCGCGAACCTCAGGAGGCTCGTGGAAATAAACCCCGAAGCCGCCTTCGATCTGAGGCTGAAGGACGCGTCTTTATATGGGCCTCAGCTCGAAGAGGTGGGCGGAAAATGACGAGGTTCTTCGAGGTGACGGACCGCGACGGACCTGCGAGGATCGGGCGGCTCCGTCTCAGAGAGGCGATCGAGACGCCGGCCATCATATCCAGGAACCTGATCGAGTACGCGGGTCCGATCTGGGCCTTCCCGTCCGTCGAAGAGGCTCAAAAGGCCGGCGCAGAGCTCTCCGGAGGGACGGAGAAGATCTTCATCGGACCCGCCGTCGCCGTCCCCCTCCACACCGAGCCTCCCTTCACGATACCCAAGATCCCTACGGCGGGCCCCTCGGGCTTCGTCGTCCACCCCCTCGCAGAGGAAAGGCCGCCCGCATCCGACGTCTATGTCGTCGGGGCGGCTGGTTCCCTCCGAAACCCGAGGGAGCTTTTGGCCGCGATCCTGAAGATCAGAAAGATGACCCCGCCCGACTCGGCCCTCTACGCCCCGGCCCTGGCGACCCCCGCGAACCTCGCCCTTCTGACGTATCTTGGGGTCGACCTGGTGGACGGAACGAGGGTCGTCGTCGACGGCCTTCTCGGAAGGTACCACCTTCGCGACGGGGTCTGGCCCGTCGAGGAGCTGAAGGAGCTTCCCTGCCGCTGCCTCCACTGCAGAGCCCTGGATCAAAGCGGCCTCGATCCAAAGCTGATCGCAGAGCACAACCTCCTGAAGCTGGAGGAGGAGCTGCTCCTCCTGCGGGAGATGATCCGAGGAGGGACGATCCGCGAGTACGTCGAGAGGCAGGTGAGGGTGACGCCAGAAGAGACGACGGCGCTCCGGCTCCTCGACCAGGAGCACGATTATCTGGAGCAGAGGACGCCCGTCCATCGAAGGGGCGTCATCTATGCGAACTCTGCTGAGTCTCTCCAGAGGGTGGAGGTGACGAGGTTCGCCCGGAGGGTCCTGGAGAGGTATACGGCACCGGAAAGCGACGTCCTCCTCCTTCTCCCCTGCTCCGCACGAAAGCCCTATTCGACCTCCCGGTCGCACCGGCTCTTCGCCATGGCCCTCGGCGAGACCCGGCGGAGGCTCGCCGAGCTGATCCTCACATCGCCTCTGGCTCTGGTCCCAAGAGAGCTGGAAGAGGTCTATCCCGCCGCCAGCTACGACGTCCCCGTCACCGGCAGGTGGGACCGAGAGGAGAGGGACTGGCTCCTGACGAACCTCGACTCTTATCTTGAGAGGAATCATTACAGGAGGATCGTCGCCCACCTGGATGGGGAGCTTCGGGAGGCCGTCGAGGATCACGGGATCGACGCCGTCTACACCGGGGGCGGGACCGACGATGGGGCCTTGGCAAGGCTGAGGGAGGCGGCCGTCGAGGCGACCCGAGGCGCGAGGAGCCTGGAAGGTTATTCGATCCGGAGGTTCAGGGCCATCGCCGACTACCACTTTGGCCGGGGCGCAGGCCCCGCCCTCCTGGAAGGAGATGTCAGGGTCAAGGGTAGGGAGCTTCAGTCGAGAGAGAAGAGGCCCCTCGCCTCCCTCACGCCGAACGGCACCATCGCCCTCTCCATCGAGGGCGCAAGACGGCTACTGCCGCGGGGCAGGTACGTCGTCGAGATCGGCGACTTCCTCCCAAGGGGCGACGTCCTCGCCCCCGGGGTGACCTCTGCCGACGAAGAGATCCGGCCCGGGGACGAGGTGATCGTAAAGGGCGAGGCGGCCTTCGGGGTGGGAAAAGCGAGGATGAGCGGCTGGGAGATGGCCGAGTCGACGAGAGGCATAGCCGTCGAGCTGAGACACGTCGAGAAGGTCTGAGGCGAAGAGAAGGAGATGGGTTATGAAAGATCTCACTGACGCCCAGAAGGTGGAGTACTTTCGAAGGAGCTATACATCGGTCGACGGCCTCTGGTTCATGAAGATCGAGGAGCTATGGGGCTTTGAGGTGGCCCTGGAGATCGACCGCCGGGTCTGGTCCATCTTTCCCAAGATCCAGGCCCGGACCCTCCGGTCCATGTTGGGGGCTGAGAGGGGCGTAAAGGGGCTAGCGGAGTGCCTCGCCGCCAAGAACTCCATCGAAGGTTTCGAGTTCGAAGCCGAAATTGAAGGAGACGGCAGCCTCAGATTGATCGTATCAAAGTGCCCCTGGCACGAGCTGATGGTCAAGTCCGGCCGGGCGGCCCTCTCCGAAAGGGTGGGCTCAGCCATCTGCAAAGCCGAGTACGAGACCTGGGCCGCGGAGTTCTCCGACGAAGATCGAAAGATCGATTTCTGCCTCCATTCGCAGATATGCAAGGGTGACCGGGTCTGCACCTTCGGCTTTGAGGAGATCGAAGTTCGGGAACCTGAAGCTGAAAATCCGGGGCTGAAGGGAGAGGGGGAGGGCCGGAAGTAGGCTAATTTCGGGCAGAGGGAGATATGAGATCTGTCCATCATATCGTTGATATATTGACCCTCGGAATCGCCCCTCTCAGGATTAAATAGTAACGATTAAACATTATAAATTTAACGATTCAAACTTCCCAATCCTGGACCATCTCGACGATGAGCCCATGAGGGCCCCATCGACCTTTCCGTCCCTCCCGGAAGGGCTGAGGGTGTCCTCGGCTGCCTGTTGAAACGCTCCATCAAAATTCGCGACCATATCCGACGAATATGTCCCTGGTGGCGGGCGCGGATCTCGGACCTGAAGGGTGGGGGAGGACTTTCCCGGCGGAGAGTCCTGGCCCGTTCAGAGCCTTCACCGTCTCCGGCCCGAAACGATGAGGGCCACGGCCAGAAGCGCAGCCAGGGCGAACGCCCCCTCAAATCCGGGCTGCTTCTCGCCAGCCTCAACGGGAGCCGCCGCTGCCACGGAGTCCATCTCCATCCACTCCTGGTAGTCTCTGGCCGGTTTTGGATACATCAGGTGGACGAGCTGTGTATGAGCGTCTTTGCCCAATTCGCCTGGGCGATCTCCGTGGGTCATGCCGTCGCTGTGATACACCACTGCGATCAGGGTCCAGGTTATGTTGGTGGTGATCGGAGCCGTCTTGGTCACGTACATGGCAACGTAATCTTTAAAGGTCACATTGGTGCTCGGTGGCAGAGCCTCAAGCTTCAGATGGAAGGAGCCGTTGCCCATGGCGTCAGCGTCGAATTCATTGTCAGAAGCTCCGCAGGGCAAATATTCATAGTTAAAATTCGGCGGCATAGTCACGCGATGGCACCAGACGCTATAAGTTCCGTTGGGCACCAGATCATGGAAGGCGACGTTCATCGTGGCCATCCCGTTTTCTTCCGTGTAGGTCCCATCGCCCGCAGCCTTCAGCCACTGACCCAAAGTAAAGCCGAGATCGTCTCCCTTTGGAAAGGGACCTAAGGCGTTGGGCGTTAATTTGTAGGTGTCGTGAGGCGTTGCTTCAGTGGTGGCGTAAGCCGTCTTCGCCAAGATTGCAGGATCTTCTGACTGATTTCGCTCGATTCGGTACACCATATCAGGCGCGCTATCGTTGAGCACGACGTAAACATCTTGCACGGGCCTTGGGGTTGGGAGGTAAAGCGAACTTTGAAGGGTCACATTGACCTCCCAGGGTGTTTCAGTCGCGGGCAGCGGATCAAGCGAATCAGCTGCCAGTGACAAAGTCGTCAGAAAGAAGACCCCAGCAAACAGCAATAACCAACTTTTTGGAGTCATTTCCTACCACCTTCCCTGGAATATTTAACGAAGGCATCGAGGATCTCGACGTTCCATCAGCTCTGAGATCGAAACTCACGACGAGATCTTTCTTCCCTTCTGTGCTCATCTCTTAAGGAATATTCTTCACCGTCTCTTATAAACTTTTGCTTGATGATCGATAAAAGGTGACTGGTTATTTAATTCATCACAACGATATAAAATAGTTTATGCAAGACTTTATATATAGCCAAGTATGACAAACAATTCCGTTAAGGTGCAGGATGCTGACGGCAAAATCCTCTCAGGATCTGCAGATCAGCAACATCGGAGATAGAATTGGCAAAAATTCCCTGAAAAGGTATATATGGAACCGTAAGGCATAGGGTTCCGGCGGTTTGGAACATCCAAATTTACGTTATCAGGTGAATGAGATTTGACGATTGCAGTAGTCGATTACGGGGTGGGAAACCTCTTCAGCATATACAACGCCCTGGAGCGGGTCGAGGCTCAGCCAGAGCTGGTGACCGAGCCGGAGGGGCTGGCGGGGTTCGAGGGCGTCGTCGTTCCAGGGGTCGGCTCCTTTGGAAGGTGCATGAGACGGCTTTCTCGGTTCGAAGGCGTCCTCTCGGAGGCCCTCGATGAGGGGACGCCGATATTGGGGATATGCGTCGGGATGCAGGTCCTCTTCGAGAGGAGCGAGGAGAGCCCTGAGGAGGGGCTCGGATGGATCTCTGGCGACGTAATCCGCCTCCCGAGATCGGTCCTGGTTCCCCAGATGGGATGGAACACCCTTTCCATAAAACAGGAAGCAAAGATCCTGGAAGGGATCGGCGAAGAGGACTTCTTCTACTTCGTCCACTCCTACCACTGCGTTCCAAAAGATAGATCGGTCCTGGTCGCGACCGCCGATTACGGCCTCCAACTCGCTGCTGCGGTATCGAGGGATAACCTCTTTGCGGTCCAGTTCCACCCCGAAAAGTCGGGACAGAAGGGGCTCAAAATTCTAGAGAACTTTGTGAGGCTCGCAAGATGTTAGCACGAAGGATAATACCCTGCCTCGACTGCGACCTGGCCGTCCCCCAGGGAAGGGTCGTTAAGGGGATCGAGTTCAAGCAGATCAGGTACGCTGGGGTTCCCTGGGAGCTTGCCACTCGGTACTACGAGGAGGGCGCCGACGAGATAGTATTTCTGGACATCACCGCCTCCTCCGAGAGGCGGGATACGATGAAGAGCGTCATCAGGACCACCGCCAAGAACGTCTTCGTGCCCCTCGCCGTCGGCGGCGGTATCAAAAGCGTAGAGGACGTCCGGTCCGTCTTCAAGGCGGGAGCCGACAAGG
>CAZHAO010000063.1:0-9092 GCA_964530375.1 uncultured Methanotrichaceae archaeon | reverse complement strand
AGGACCGGACGAGACAATCGCATGAGGATCTCAGTGGAGTTATTCAACACAGCAACAATAATATGAGCTTTTAATAGAACCCTTAAGGAAGATGTCAGCCTTTAGTTGGATTGTACGTGTTTAGCTCCCCCTGAATCGATTACCCGATGTTGGTTCTTGTCATTGAATTCACGCCGACAAACATCGTGCGGCAAGTTGAAAAACGATATCTACCGCCGCAGTTCACTCGATATTAAATCAACGAAACTGGCAACGTGAGAGCCAAAAAATGGCTTTGCCGATGCTGATTGACGTGAGCTAAACACATACGTTGGATTTAAAAGATAATTGCCGTAAAAAATTCCTGTAGCATGTGTTCTATCTAAATATTACAGAATTCTTAATATCCCGCCTTCACCACCCCGCCCCCATCCACCTGCCTCTCGCCGGAGCCCTCCTCTTCGCCGCCGGAACGGTCGCCCACGATGGGGACACCGCCGAGACGTTCCGCCCCGGCCGCAGCACCCGAAAGATGGCCATCAGCGACCTGGGGGCCTCGATTGGTACGAGATCTCTCCAAAAAATTCGTCCGATCCGGCCCCAAGCGTTCATAATTGTTATGAACTTTTCTCAAACTTTCCCAACACTTCTCAAATACCTATAAAATAAATCCTGCCATCCCTTCCCTCGTAACCACTTCTTGCCTGCAAAGTCATCGATTCATGATCATCAGGCCGATGGATGGGGTTCGAGATTATCATGCCAAGGATTAGAAGAGAGCTATACAACAAGGAGATCTGCGCCTGCTCCATCTTTGGGGCGATGAACCGGGATGGGGAGCGCTTTTCCGCCGCCGGGGTCATGAAGGCGATAGCCAACATGCGCGTCCGAGGCAACGGTCTCGGCGGAGGCTTCGCAGCCTACGGCATATATCCACAGCTCAAGGATTATTATGCCTTCCACCTCATGTTCACAGGAAAGAGCCCCCAGGCGAAGCTCGACGCCAAAAGGGAGCTGGAGGCCTTCCTCTCTTCGAGGTTCGACGTCGTCAGCGACGAAGAGATACCCACCGACGACGCCGTCAAGCTGAGGGACCCGCCCCTCCTCTGGCGCTACTTCGTCCTGCCAAAAAAGGGGGGCGACGACTCCGGCCTCGTCCGCCCGGAGGAGGACTACATCGTCGACCAGATCATGAAGGTCAACGCCAAAATCGATAACGCCTACGTCTTCAGCTCCGGCAAGAACATGGGCTGCTTCAAGGGCGTCGGTTACCCCGAGGAGGTCGGCGAGTACTTCATGCTCGATCGGATCTACCAGGCCCACACCTGGACCGCCCACGGCCGATTTCCCACCAACACCCGGGCCTGGTGGGGCGGGGCCCATCCCTTCAGCCTCCTGGACACCTCCGTCGTCCACAACGGCGAGATCTCCTCCTACGGCACCAACCGCTGGTACCTGGAGATGCGCGGCTACGCCTGCACCCTTCAGACGGACACCGAGGTGATAGCCTACGCCGCGGACCTGCTGATGAGAAGGCAAAAATTGCCCATCGAGATCGTGGCCAAGATCCTGGCTCCGCCGATATGGAACGCCATCGACCGGTTGCCCGAAAAGGAGAGGAAGCTATTGACCACCCTCCGGATGGTCTACGGACCCCTCCTCATGAACGGCCCCTTCGCCGTCATCATCGGCACGACCGGCCGGATGATCGGCCTCACCGACAGGATCAGGCTTCGGCCCCTCACCGCCGCCACCAGAGGGGAGATCTTCTACATCTCCTCGGAGGAGGCGTCCATCAGGCTCATCTCGCCAGAGCTCGACCGGGTCTGGACCCCCAACGGAGGAGAGCCGGTCGTCGCCGAGCTGAACAGCATGAAAAAGGTTTTGATATGAGATCGTTCGTCTTTCCCGAGTTTCAGATCATAAGGGACGAAGAGAGGTGCGGCCAGTGCAGAGCCTGCGAGAGGCACTGCTCCTTCGGCACCCACACCTACGACCCGGTCGCCGACCGGCTCGTCTCCGACGAGAGGAAGTGCGTCGGCTGCCAGAGGTGCGCCGTCTTCTGCCCCAAGAACGCCATAGTAGTCCGGCCCTCGCCCTCCTACTACCGGCCCAACGCCTCCTGGTCCCGCGAGAAGATCGAGGACCTCAAAAGGCAGGCGGAGACGGGAGGAGTCCTCCTCACAGGATGCGGCAGCGACAAGCCCTTCCGGATCTACTGGGACCACATAGTCCTCAACGCCTCCCAGGTGACAAACCCCTCCATCGACCCCCTGAGAGAGCCGATGGAGCTGCGGACCTTCCTGGGAAGAAAGCCGGAGATGCTGGAGATCGCCTCCGAGGCAGGAGAGGTGGAGATAGAAACGGAGCTCTCCCCCAACCTGGTGGTGGAGACCCCCATCCTCTTCTCGGCGATGTCCTACGGAGCCATCAGCTACAACGCCTTCCGATCTCTGGCGACGGCAGCCTGCAGGTCCAAGACGTACTTCAACACCGGCGAGGGCGGCCTCCCCCGGGAGATGAGGGAGAAGTTCGGAGGATGCGCCATCGTCCAGGTGGCCTCAGGCCGCTTCGGCATAGACGCCGAGTACCTCAACTGCGCCCAGGCTGTGGAGATCAAGGTGGGCCAGGGGGCGAAGCCCGGGATCGGGGGCCACCTCCCCGGCGAGAAGGTCTCAGCCTCCGTCGCCGAGACCCGGATGATCCCTCCGGGGACCGACGCCATCTCCCCGGCGCCCCACCACGACATCTACTCCATTGAAGACCTGGCTATGCTCATCTCCGCCCTGAAGGAGGCGACAAACTACGAGAAGCCGATCTCCGTCAAGATCGCGGCAGTCCACAACTTCGCCGCCATAGCCACGGGGATCGTCCACGCCGGCGCGGACATCATCGCCATCGACGGCCTCCGGGGCGGAACGGGGGCGGCCCCCAAGGCGATCCGGGACAACGTCGGCATCCCCACGGAGCTGGCCATATCCTCCCTCGACCGGCGGCTCCGGGAGGAGGGGATCAGGAACCGGTGCTCCATCATCGCCGCGGGCGGGATCCGCTGCAGCGCCGACGTCATCAAGGCGATAGCCCTGGGCGCCGACGCCGTCTACATCGGATCTGCCGCCCTGATCGCCATGGGCTGCACCCTATGTCAGAAATGCTATACAGGCAAGTGCAACTGGGGTATATGCACCCAGGACCCCCGCCTCTCAGGGAGGCTGAACGTGGAGATCGCATCCACCAGGCTTTGTAACCTCATCTCCGCCTGGTCCACCGAGATCCGGGAGATGCTGGGGGGGATGGGGATCAACGCCCTCGAGAGCCTCCGGGGCAACCGGGACCACCTCCGGGGGATAGGGCTCTACGAGTGGGAGCTGGACGTGTTGGGAATTAAAGGTGCTGGAGAGTGAGATAAAAATGGCGAGAGCTATACCATCCGAGCCGGGCATCGTCGGGGCAGGGCAATGTTATCAGAATGTTGAAACCCCCTCGATCGATGCGAGGGGCCTGGAGACAAGAGAGCTGAGCGACCAGCTGAGAGAGCTCTTGCTCTCGGGAAGAAAGAGGGTCATCATCACGAACGTCTGCGGTCAGAGGTACATCGGCACCCGCCTCTACACCCCCGAGCGCCTGGAGATGGAGATAGAGATCTTCGGGACCCCCGGCAACGATCTCGCCGCCTTCCTCTACGGCCACCATAAGATAACAGTCCACGGCAACGCCCAGGACGGCGTCGGAAACACCATGGACGACGGTGAGGTGATCGTAGAGGGGAGGGCAGGAGACGTCCTGGGATTCTCGATGCGGGGGGGCGAGATCTACGTCCGGGAGGGCTGCGGCTATCGAACAGCCCTCCACATGAAGGAGTACGACGGGAAAAGGCCCGTCCTGGTGGTGGGCGGCAGATCCCAGGACTTCCTGGGCGAATACATGGCGGGCGGGATCGTGATAGTCCTGGACCTGGAAGGCCAGAGTCACAGGGCCAACTTCATAGGCACCGGGATGCATGGAGGCGTCATATACCTCCGCGGAAGGGTGGACCAGTCCCAGGTCGGAGATCAGGTGGAGATCTCGCCCCTCGACGAGGCCGACCGGGCGGTTCTCGACGATTACGTCTCCAGGTTCCTGGAGCACTTCCCCGACGTCGAGAAGAGAAAGGATGAGATCTTGAACTCTGGGTTCGTCAAGCTCGCGCCACGGTCGAAGAGGCCTTACAGCAACCTTTATGCATACTGAATATGCAGAAGGTTCTTCGATAATTGAAGGCCATCAGGGGTTGAGATGAAAAAAGAGCTTGTTCCAAAGGTCTGCCCATGCTGCGGTTCAGGCTGCGGATTCCCCGTTGCAGTCGAGAGGGAGCGCACCGGCGGGATGGAGTACATGCCGGACGATCCCGTCGGCGAGGGGGCTTCATCTAGAGGAGATGCGGCCCTGGAGATCGGCGGTCGCCAGGAGCGGCTCACCATTCCCCTCAACGGCTGGGCGAAGACGTCCGAGGAGGAGATCGACCTGATCGGCGATGCCAAAAAGAAGCGCGGACCGGCCAGCATCACCGCCTCCGCCGCGAGGCGGAAGGGATGGGTGAAAAGGGGCGCTGTATTTATGCCCTTCCCCTTCCCAGGAACGAATATGCTCACCCAAGATATCACCGACCTCGAGGCGATGATGCCGGAGCTCAATTCCTCGGCCGCCAAGATCTCCCGGAGGGACTAAAATGCCTGTTTACGTCGACGTCGCTCGATGCATCGGCTGCCGATCCTGCGAGGTCGCCTGCCAGCGCGTCCATGAGGGGATCGGCACCATCACCGTCCACTTCGTCGGAGATTTCGCCTCGGTCCCCATCCTCTGCCACCACTGTGAGGAGGCATCCTGCACCATGGCCTGCTTCTCCGGGGCCCTGACCAAAGAGGGGGACGTGACGGCCTTTGACGTGGAAAAGTGCACCGGATGCGGCCTGTGCGCCCTCGCCTGCCCCTTCGGGGCCGTCTGGAGCGACAAGATAGCTCATAAGTGCGATCTGTGTGCTGGTCACGAAATGCCCGCCTGCGTCGCCACCTGTCCGGCGAATGCCCTATCCACCGACTCCGATCTTGCGTCTCGCAGGGCCCGGGCTCGCGCCGCCCGAGCCGCCGCCATGGGAGGTAGAAGATGATCAAAGTTGATGCCGGCCTCTGTATCGGCTGTCTATCCTGCTCCAACGTCTGCCCCAGCAAAAACATCGTCCTCACCGAGACCAAAGATGAGCGGAGAATTCACTGGAAGAGGTGCAAAGAGGAGTGCGACCTCTGCGTCGAGTTCTGCCCGGCGAAAGCTCTGACCCTGGTCCCCCTCGACGAATCGATCCCGGAGCCCGACCTCTCCTTTGACCTGGTGGCCTGTCGGATCTGCGGATCGAAGTACGCCACAGAGCCGATGCTCAAGAGGATCGAGTCTATCCTACCCGCGAACCTCCAGAGGGACTCCGACGGCCTGGAATGGATCCGGGTCTGCCCCACCTGCCGGCAGAGGGCTGAGGCCGAGAGGGCCACCCGGCAGCTGGTGGCTGGAAGGAAGAGAAAGAGCCCGTGAAGAGGAGGGCGAGATCTCCTCTCCCGATTTTGTTTTCAAGACCCGGCGCCGGAAAGGTTGATATACGAGTTTCCCCGTCAGAAAGCACCAGTGGGCGTGTAGCCTAGCCAGGACAAGGCGGCAGCCTCCTAAGCTGTAGATCAAGGGTTCGAATCCCTTCACGCCCGCCAAATACAAAGCTTCGTCTTCAGGCCGATCATCTTTCTTCGCTCTTCTTCGCCCCGACGGCCTTCGTCATGGCACTATCTTGGATATGGCGACCTCGATGATGTCCTCGGCCCCAGCCTTCTTCAGCTGCGGGATGAGGAGGTTTATCCCCGACCTGTCCACGACCGACTGGACGGCGTAGTAGCCTGAGTTGTAGAGCTTCGAGACCGTCGGCCGCTTCATGCTGGGGAGGAGGGCGATGACCTCCTCGATTCTAGCCTCGGGGACGTTCAGGGCGATGAGGACCTTCCCCCGAGCCCTGGTGACGGCGAAGAGCATCGTCTCGATCGCCTGGATCTCCTCTCTCTTATCGGGGTCTGCCCAGCTCTCCTTGTTTGCGATAAGCTCCGAGGTCGACTCCAGGATCACGTCGATGATCTTGAGGCCGTTCTTGACCAGGGTCGAGCCGGTCTCCGTCAGGTCGACGACGGCGTCCGCCAGCTCAGGGACCTTGGCCTCCGTCGCCCCGTAGGAGTACTCCACCTCGACGGGTATCCCCAACCCGTCGAAGAACTTCTTCGTCAGGTTCGGGTACTCCGTCGAGATCCTGCTTTTTGGGATGACGTCCTTTGCGCTCTCGGCCCTCTGGGACTCGGGGACCGCCAGCACCACCTTCACCTTGCCGGGACCCTGCTTTCCGTAGTCGAGCTCCGCCACGGTGACGACGTCGGCCTCCGACTCCTTCACCCAGTCGGTCCCACTGATCCCCAGGTCGAAGTACCCTTTGGCGACGTAGGTCGGGATCTCCTGGGGGCGGAGGATCTTGACCTTCCCAACCCGGGGGTCGTTGATCCGGGCGTTGTACTCCCGCTCGGTCCTTCTAATCTCTAGCCCCGCCTGCGAGAAGAGCTGGAGGGTCTGGTTCTGCAAGCTCCCTTTTGGAATGGCGATATTGATCATGGATGAGCACACCTGCTCCCTGCAGGTGTCCTTGGGGGCTTTTATCTTTTGCCTTCCGTCTTTTTCTCTGCCTTCGAGCGTTTTCTGAACTGCAGATCCTCATTTAGCCTTTTCCTCTGCAGATCCATCACAAATTTTAATATCTCGCTTTGGCTACCAGAGAAAGATGAACCTCAAAGATGCCCTGGAAGGCCGGAGGTCGGTTCGGAGGTACACCGGCCAGCCGGTGGGCCGGGATCTGATCGCCTCCCTCCTGGAGGCGGCGGAGACGGCGCCCTCGGCAGGGAACCTGAGGGCCCGGGAGTACTACGTCGTCACGAGAGAGGAGATTAAATCCGCCCTCTCGTTGGCCGCCTTCGGCCAGGAGCACGTAGCAGAGGCTCCGGCCGTTATAGTCGTCTGCGCCGATCCCGCTCGATCCGGGATGCGGTACGGCGAGAGGGGCCAGCTCTACTCGATCCAGGACGCTGCCTCCGCCACCGTCTGCCTCCTCCTCGCGGCCTTCGATTCGGGGCTTGGAGGCTGCTGGACCGGCGCCTTCGACGATGCCGTCGTCAAGGAAGTACTGGACCTTCCCGGCCGGCTTGTGCCCACGGCGATCGTCTCCATCGGCTGGCCCGACGAGAGCCCCTCCCCCCCGCCGGGCCGGGAGATGACGGAGGCAGTCCACTGGATCGAGGGCTGAAGGCCTGCCTCCGGGAGATCGTCGACGCCATCCTCGCTGGCTCGATCTCCGGCCAGGCGGATCTGGAGAGGGCCAAGCGGAAGGTGGGAAGGGAGTTCGGCCTACCGGACCTCCCGAAGAACGCCGATATCCTGGCAGTGGCCGATGAAAGGGAAAAAGACCGGCTGAAGCTCCTGGTGAGAAAGCCGACCCGAACTTTATCGGGCGTTGCGGTGGTGGCGGCTATGACCTCGCCCGCCCCCTGTCCTCACGGCGTCTGCGTACCCTGTCCCGGTGGCGTCGGCCGGAGGGACGGATGCCCCACGCCCCAGAGCTACACCGGAAGAGAGCCGGCAGCCCTCCGGGCGATCCAGCAGGGCTACGACCCCTACCGCCAGGTGAGGACGAGACTCCGCCAGCTGGAGGAGATCGGCCACCCCCTGGACAAGGTGGAACTGATCATCATGGGGGGGACAATCACATCGCGGCCCCTGGGCTACCAGTACTGGTTTGTGAAGAGGTGTCTGGAGGCGATGAACGATCATCATCGCCCCGAAGGCGGATCGATTTATTCTGAGGTCGCGAGCTCCCGGAGGAGCTTTCTGGAGGTGGCGAAGGCGAACGAGGCGTCCCGAATTCGAAACGTCGGCACCACCTTCGAGACCAGGCCCGACTGGTGCAGATCCTCTCACATAAAAAATATGCTCTTTCTGGGCGGGACAAAGGTGGAGCTGGGGGT
Organism: uncultured Methanotrichaceae archaeon; assembly: GCA_964530375.1. Lineage (GTDB taxonomy): Archaea > Halobacteriota > Methanosarcinia > Methanotrichales > Methanotrichaceae > Methanocrinis. Next base: position 1,041 of record CAZHAO010000063.1, on the reverse strand, counting down.
CCAGTCCACCGACGACGACCTTCTCGCTGAGATGAGGCGGGGGCACACCGTCCGCGACTCGGTGGAGGCGAACCGGGCCCTCAGGGAGGCGGGGTTCAAGGTCGGGTTTCACATGATGCCGGGGCTCCCAGGATCCGACCTTCAGCGGGACCTGGCCTCTTTTCGGGACCTCTTCGATCGGGAGGAGTTCAGGCCCGACTACCTCAAGATTTATCCGGCCCTGGTGGTGGAGGGGACGGAGCTATGGGACCTCTACCTCAGGGGCGAGTACTCCCCCCTGGGGGACGAGGAGGCAGCAGAGCTGATATCCAGGGTGAAGGAGCTGATCCCTCCCTACACCAGGCTCCAGAGGGTCCAGAGGGACATCCCGGCCCCTGCGATCGTGGCCGGGGTCAAGAAGAGCAACCTCCGCCAGCTGGCGAAGGAACGATTGGAGGCGAGGGAAGGGACCTGTCGGTGCATCAGGTGCAGGGAGGCGGGCCTGCGGGGCGTCTCCGAGGACGCGGACGTCTCCTTTAAGGACCTATCCTACCGGGCCTGCGGCGGAGAGGAGCGGTTCCTCTCCTTCGAGGGGGAGGACGGGACCCTGGCGGGCTTTCTCCGTCTGAGGCTCTCGGAGAGGGCGCGGGTCAGGGAGCTTCACGTCTACGGCCCCATGACCCCCCTGGGAAAGAGGGGCGGGTGGCAGCACCGGGGCTTAGGATCGAAGCTCCTCGCCGAGGCCGAAAAGATCGCCGTTGAGATGGGGTACGGCTCGCTAGAGGTCACCAGCGGGATCGGGGCTCGGCCCTACTATAGGCGTCACGGCTATGAGCTTTTTTTGCCCTACATGGTCAAGAGTCTCCGCTGATCTGAAGTATGCGATAAAGATCTCTCATCCTACGATATCCCGTCCTAGCGGATTCTCAGCGGAAGTGACGTGCTAGTGACTTTTGTTTACGGAATCCGGAGGGTCGTTCGGGGGAGATCTCTTCGAGAGAATCCTGCCTGAACGGCCCCCTTCTGGCGGAGTCGAACGCCCCCATCTATTTGAGTTATTTT
>CAZHAO010000062.1:0-9307 GCA_964530375.1 uncultured Methanotrichaceae archaeon | reverse complement strand
TAACAGCAATGGCGGGCGTCTTAACTGCAACAGCGTCTCAAGGCGGCGGAGTTTGTCGGCTTACATGATCCCAACTCGGACCGGATGGAAGACCACTTCTCGCTTCACTATTGCCGCCACTGGTTCACCACCCACCTCCGGCGGGCCGGGATGCCCCGCGAGTTCATCCAAGAGCTGCGTGGAGACGTGAGGAAAGAGGCCATCGACATCTACGACCACATCGATCGAAAAGAGCTTCGAGAGAGCTACCTCGCGCACATCCCGCAGCTGGGGATATAGCGAAGGGTATATCCTTCACCATTTTTATGTAGGCCAAGATGAGGATCTACATAGACGAATCTGGCAACTTGGGCGGCATAGGGTCTAAGATCTCAGAGGAGGATCGACGAGGTGGCGGGGGGATCGCCCTACGGAGCCTCCACCATCGGTGGGAGGGCCGGGGAGAGGATGCCGAGCGAGACGGAGCTGGCCGGAGCCCGGTTCCAGGGAAAGCACGTCGCAGAGATCGCATCGAAGCTTTCGAGGTGACGCAGCACCCGACCGGCGATCGACCTATTCGGGACGAGGATGAGGCCGTCGCCTGAGCGGCGGTCTCGTCGCCCGGTCCCGATAGTCGTCAATAAAAGAATTCGGATCGATATAATCGACATCTCAGCAGACCGCGGCCCATGCCTCCATCCGTTGGACCAGATCGACAAAGGTGGCCGGCCCTACCAACGCCAGAGAGAACGGCGTCTAGAAAAAGTTACTCTTTCGTCGCCAGCGTCAGATCCCCGAAGGGCATCACGATCGTCCTAGCATCCTTTCCCTGCCTCTCCCGCGCCATCGCGAGGGCCTCTTCGAGGCTCTTCGCGTGCCTGAAAAAGCAGATCTCCGCCTCCTCCGGCCTCATGGAGGAGACGAGGATGAGGTCCTTTTCCAGGGACTCTCTCGCGATCAGCGCCGCCTTGTGCCCCCCGAACTCGTACTCCCTTCCGAACCTCTCGACGCAATCCTCGGCGCATTCTGCCTCCCTCGCCCACCGCTCGAATACGGGATGGCCGAGCCCCTCGGCGCACTCGGCGAGGAGGATGAGGCTTCCTCCGGGAAGGACCGCCTCCCGCGCGTTCTCCATCGCCTTTTGGGCCTGGAAGAGGTTGATGTCCTTGGGGCGGCCGCCGGCGCAGGCGATGACGATCTCGGCGGGCCTGACGACCTTCTGGTACATCTCGTCGACGACTCTGGCGCCAACCCGGTGGGCCTCCACAAAGTCGCCGGCCACCGCCCGGACGATCTCTTTCTTGCTGTTGAGGACAGTGTTCAGGATGAAGTCGAGGCCAGCGATATCTGCCGCCTCCTCCATGTCCAGCCGGACCGGGCCGTCGAGCCGCCCGGACTTCGCCCGGGGGTCGGCCATCATGGCGTGGTTTTTGTTTATCGACCTCTCGGAGCTGACGCCGGGGAGGAGCGCCTTCGCCCCGCCGCTGTAGCCGGCGTAGTAGTGGTACTCGATATTTCCCGTCCCGATCTTTATGTCGGACGCCGCCACATCCTCCAGGATCTCGACCGGAGTTCCCCGGCTCGTCTCTCCGAGGTAAAGGCACCTCTTTTCGTCGTGCTGGATGTGAGGGAGGTCGGCAGAGCCGCCGAGGAGCCGGTTTTCCTCTTCGAGGGTCATCCTCCGATGGGTCCCGAGGCCGAAGACCACGAGAACCTCGGTTATTCCGAGAGGCTCAAGCTTCTCGACCAGGGGCGGAAGCATCTTTGAGGTGGGGGCGGGCCGCGTTAAGTCGCTCGCCATGATGGCGGCGGTTTCGCATCCGGCGAAATTCTGAAGGGAGGGGCCAAAGGGCTCGTCGAGGGCCCTCTCGATCTCGGCCGCCTCGTCTTCGGCTCCGGCGAGCTCCTTCGGCAAGACCAGCTCGAACCTCTCGTCCCCCTCGATATCGAGACGAACGGAGCCTCCGCCGTATCCGAGCCTCATCTCAGCCCCTCCAGACCTTCGCCCGGCTGTTGACGTCGCTGAATACCTCGAAGATGGGCCGTTCGGTGGTGTAGCTGAAGAGGTCGGCCCCCACGGCGTCGCAGGTCTCCCTGATCCGACGGTTGTGATAATTCATCTTCGATCTGTACTCGTCTCTCACCTTCGGAGTCACCCTCGTCATCACCGCCTCCTTCGACTCCATGTCGATGAACCGAAGGTCCCCCTCGAAGTCGAGGTCCGCCTCCGCCGGGTCCAGGACCTGGATCAGGATCAGGTCGTGGACAGATAGCTTGTATATCCCGGCGACGATGCTCTCGATCTCGTCGAGAAAGTCGGAGATCACCACCACCAGGCTCGTCGACCTGATGGTGAGGTCGAACTGCTCCGCCGTCCTCCGAAAGTCCGTCCCCCCCGAGGGCGCCGTTCTGTCCAGGTCCTCCATCGCCCGGAAGAGGTTTCTCCTCCCTCCCTTCGTCTCGCCGGGCTCCAGCATCTCCCCGAACTTGGAGACGGAGAACTTCTCGTTCTCCTTTATCGCCATGTAGGCGAACCCCACAGCCACCCTCGAGGCGAAGTCGAACTTCTCGCCGAAGGCCATGCTGGAGCTGGCGTCCAGGAGGAGGTGGACGGCGAGGCTCCTCTCCTCCTCGTGCTCCCGGACGTAGAGCTTCTCGGTCCTTCCGTAGACCTTCCAGTCGACGAACTTGAAGTCGTCTCCCTTCCGATATTCCCGGTAGCCGACGGGGCTGATCCCCCTTCCTACCTTCACCGACCTCCGGGCCCCGGTGAAGGCGGTCGATACCCTCTTTCTTACAAGGAGGGTGAACCGGTCCAGCTCAGCGAGATACTCCGTATCCATCCGCAGACCTCAGATCGACTTTATGATGTTGGATATCACCTGGTCGGCCGTGACGCCCCTCCTCTCGGAGTCAAAGGTGAGGATGATCCTGTGCCTGAGGATGGGGCGGGCCATCGTCTCCAGGTCTTCTCTATTGACGTAGTCTCTGCCGTTGAGGAGCGCCCGGGCCTTGGAGGCGAGGATCAGGCCGATGGAGGCTCGAGGGCTGACGCCGTACTCGACCCCCTCCCAGTTCCGAGTGGAGATGACGGCCTTAATCGCCGCCCTCTTCAGGTCGTCGGAGATGGGGACGTCCCTGGTCAGCTGCTGGAGGGACAATAGCTCCCTCCTCGTTATCACCCTATCCACCTTCGGCTCGGAGTGGCCCGTATACCTCTCCACGATCTCGTACTCCTCATCCGGGCTCGGATAATCGATGAAGACCTTCAGCAGGAACCGGTCGAGCTGGGCCTCGGGGAGCGGAAACGTACCCTCCATCTCGATGGGGTTTTGGGTCGCCATGACGAAGAAGGGCTCCTCCAGCCTGTAGGTGTTCTTCCCGACGGTGACCTGCTTCTCCTGCATCGCCTCCAGCATCGCGCTCTGGGTCCTGGGGGAGGCCCTGTTGATCTCGTCGGCTAAAACGATGTTCGCGAAGATCGGCCCCTCCTCGAACCTGAAGACCTTGCTCCCCTCCACCTCCTCGATCAGGGTGGTGCCCGTGATGTCTGCGGGCATCAGGTCCGGGGTGCACTGGATCCTGCTGAAGTCGAGGCCGGTGGTGGCGGCTATCGTCTTGACGAGAAGGGTCTTACCAAGGCCGGGGTTGCTCTCGAGGAGGGTGTGCCCCCCGGCCAGGATCCCCACCAGAATCTGCTCCACCACCGACTTCTGGCCCACCACCACTTTGCCGATCTCGCCCTTTATCGTCTCGAAGATGGCCGGCGCGTCCTTATAAACGTTGATCAGATCGTCTCTCATCTCTCCGTCCTCGGTGAGGTCTACAGCTTTTTCTGCAGCTCTTTTATCCCTCTTTTTCTCTTCGGTTTCTCATTCCTTAGCTCAATAGCCCGTCGCCAGGTTCTCGAAATACCTTTTGATGATCTCCCGATGCTGGGGCGGGAGGCTCTCGATGTAGAGGTCTGTGGGCACCGCCACCCCAACGCCCGGTTCGGATGTCGTGAACAATCGGTCCATCGGCTCTGTCTCCTTCGACCGAAATCCCGCCGCGGATCCGGGATATAAGACCAGCTCCAGGTTCACCTCCTCCAGGACCGCGAGAGAGGGCTTTCCGTAGATCTCGCCAGAGATCTCCTCGGATGAGGCGCCCTCCTCCGGCAGCTCCTCCACCCCGAAGAGGTCTTTTGCCCTCTCTCGAAGGTCGGCCAGAGCCTCGAAGGGCTGGGGCGATATCTCCTCTCCGGCCTGGCTCTGGCTGAAGATGGCGACGAAGGCGAGGAGGAGGACGGCTCCGACCTTCGCCTGGAAGACCGGAACGCTTCTGTCGCCGAAGTTCAGACGGCGGTTGTTCATAATCTCGATGGCTCCGACCTTCGATAGCCTCCTCTTGACGTCCTCAGCGAGGCTCTGCATCACCACAGAGTCCGAGTCGCGGTTGTCGTAGGCGGCCCTCGTCTTCTCCGATAGGCTCTCGTCGAGATGGTCGAAGAAGTCCGGCTTCGACCACCGTCTCAGGATCTTTCCGCCCAAAAGGCCGAAGACCAGGGAGAAGAGGACCGGAGCGGCCGCGAAGATCGAGTCCTGCCAGTAGAACCGAAAGAACGCGGGAATCCCCAAGAAGAGGGCGGCGATGTAGATCAAGCTCGCGATAATAACGGCGTTGAGGAGGTAGAGGGACTGCTCAAACCGCCGATAGACCCCCAAAAGCCGCCTCAGATCCGCCAGAAACTCGTATGAACCGTCCACGATGGTCTACTCAGCCCTCGCTAATAAGTAGTTTCCGAGTTGAGGGGGCTTTGCCTGCGATCAAGAACGGTTCGATGTCGGTTCCCTCATCTCCCGGATCTGGCGGGTTTTTCGTTTCCCTTCCGAAGGCCGAAGTCGCATGGACCTTTAAGAACCTCTGATCGGACCTTCAGAAGATCTCTTATAGATCCAGGTACCGATATGATGGGAAAAATAACACCACGAAATTAGGTTTATAGCCTTTGAAGACCAACAGCTTCTTTACAGATTCGGTCGCAAGGCAGAAGAGCCACGGGAAAGTGGGGCAAAACTCGAAGATCGACTTTGGTGTCGGCTCTTGAGGGAGCCGGCTTTGAGGATACCGAGAGAAATGGCCAAGATTTCGAGCTTCAACAAGCTGAGCTTGGGGCTTTTGGCGCTGATCCTGCTGACGGCAGAGGTGTCGCTGGCCCCAGCAGGAGCCATCTCCGTTCCGGAGACGGGGTGGGGCGGAGACTTCCTCCTCGGCGAAGACGAGAGCGGGACCGCAGAAGTTATAGCCGCCGGCGTCTGGATCGCGCCCGATGGGGGGGATAACCTATCAGAGGGCATGAGAGACGACTTGATCTCCCTCTCAGCCCCCGCCCGGATCTTGAGGATCATGGTTCAGAAGGAGGGGAAGGTCGTCGAGCTGGGGTACATAGGAACCTCGGGGGGTGTTCTGGTCCTCTGGCCCGACGTCACCGAAACCCTCCGCTTCATAGCCCCCTTCGACTACCGAGAGCGCCCCTGGTACCTGGAGGCTGCCAGGGCCAAGGAGACGATCTGGACCAAGCCTTACCTCTCCGAGGAGAGCGGGAGTCTGGCCATCACCTGCGCGACCCCCATATTGGTGGAGGGAAACCTGACGGGGGTGGTGGGGATGGACGTATCCCTGGCGGAGATCGACTCCGATCTCTCCAACTTCTCCTCTGGCTACCCCTTCCTGGTGGACGGTCAGGGGGCGGTGGTGATGAAGGCCGCCGTCCCAGAATCGTTCCTCAGGGAGGAGATCCTGGCGCCCGGGAGCCTTCTCGACTCCAAAAACTCCGATCTGGCCGAGGTGGCAGAGGCCATGGTCCGGGGCGAGAACGGGAGCTCTTTCGTCCGGCTCACCGAGGGGAGCACCAGGATCGGTTACGCCCCTCTCCCCACCGTCGGCTGGAGCCTGGGGGTGGTCTGGGGGGACCAGGAGCTGGTGGCGGCCAAGGCCTCTCAGTACGATCAGCTCTTCCGCCGGATATCGGGCCAGACGGAGGTTTTGGCCCTGGAGAGCGGCGAAGCCCTGAAGGCCCGAGGAGGTGCGATGGCGGCCCCTTCCCACGATTTTGGGGGGGCCGGGTGGCCTTCTGCCTTGCAGCTGGCTTTGGCGGCCGTGACCGCCCTTCTGACGGCGGCGGTCGGATATCGGGCCGGCAGAAGCGGCGCGGGGCCGATGGTCGATGCGGTCGAAAGGGCCCTCGAGAGGATCGGAAGGGGAGAGTTCGACGCGAAGATCGAGAGAGACGGCTCAAAGGACGCTAGGAGGTTGGGCGAGGCCCTCGATTCGATGACCACCGATCTGAAAGGCCAGATCTCCGCCATCGAGAAGAGATCCTTTGAGACGGGGAGGGTGGAGAAGGAGAAAGAGGTGGCGAAGGAGGTCGAGAGGTTCCTCCTGCCGGAGAGGGCCCCTAAGGTCGAGGGGTATCAGGTGGCGACGCTCTCCGTCGTCGATGAAAGCAGATGCTGTCACTTCTACGACGTCTTCGAGATGGAGGGGTCGAAGGCGGTGGTGGCGATGGCCGAGGTCTCGGGGAAGGGCCTCGCCGCCGCCATGGTGGCCGCCCTCACCAGGAGCACGATCCGGGCAGCGGCTCGGAGGTTCGGCGATCCGGCAAAGGCGCTCCGGGATACGAACCTTCAGCTGAGCGACGAGGTGAGAAACGGTATTATGGTCTCCTGCTTCTGCGGGATGCTGGACCTGGCGAGCCACTCCATGAACTACGCCAACGCTGGCCACATCCCGCCCTTCGTCGTCAGCTCCGACGGCTTCGTGGACACCCTCATCGGAGGCGCCATATCCATGGGCGCTCTCGACCACATCGACCTGGAGACGGAGGGGTGGATGATAGATCCCGGCGACGTCCTCGTCATCTACAACGACGGCCTCATCGAGGTCGAGAACGAGAAGAAGGAGAGGTTCGGGACCGAGAGTCTCATCTCCCTCGTCAAAGAGAACAGGGAGAAGTCGGCTCAGGAGATCGTGGCGGAGCTGAAGAGGGCGATAAAAGATCACGGAATAAGCCGATCCCATCAGTCCGATCCCGCTGCCATGATAGTGAAAAGGTCTGTATGATCTCGGGCTGGCCGATCGGAACTCTGCCGGCCATCTCAGAATCGCCGCTCCGATCTGAGGTCGTCCCCGGCGACCTTCTTTATCCGTTGGACCAGATCTTCGACCGAGAGGCCTTCCATCGAGATCCGGCCTTCGCCTCCGAAGATCTCCTCTCTCACCCGCCTGCCCACGAGATCGTCGGTCCCTGGCCGAACCTCGACGACTACGCTCCCCCGGGGCGTCGTCGTCCTGGCGCAGAGGTGGTCGGGATCGCCGTCCACGATCCCGACGAGAAGCGTTCCAAGCCTGGCCAGAACCTCTCCCGCGATGGCGGTGGTGTCGTCGCCCACCGTCACCGCCACCATCGCCCCTCTCGCCTCCTCGAAGGCGTCTTCTGCGGCATGATCTATCAGAGACGCGTCGCGGCCGCGGGTTTGGATCGACCGGTGGAGGCCTTCGGTCCTTCTTATCTCCCCGGTCCTCAGGATCGCAGTCTTTAGGTCGACGTACGATAGCTTCTCGATGCCGTGGGCCTTGGCCAGAGCGCCCGAGATCTCGACGATTTTGCCGTCGATGGCGGTGATCTCCACAGTGTCCGCGAGGGCCTTGGCGACGACGGTCCCGTTGACGGATACGTTCTCCCCGGGGACAGCCCCCATGATCTTCCTTCGCGCGATCCTCCCCGACACCTCCGTCCGAGGCTCAAATTCCGGGGCGGGATGAGGCTCAAGATCCAGGAGCGTGGCGATCCGCTCGGCGAGGGGCCCCGGATCTTGCGCCAGGACCGATAAGAAGCCTCCGCCATAGTCCGCGAGGATGAGGGGCTTATTTGGCTTCGCCCTCTCGGCCACCATGGCGCCGAAGGCGAGGCCCGTCTCCCTCGTCTTGGCATAGTTAAGAAGGATCAATATCTTGACGGAGGGCTCAAGCCTCTGGACAGACCGGCTCGGCGTCTCCCTCCTCGAAATATCTATCCGATCCTCTAGATTGGCGTCGATGACGGCAACCCTGCCCATCGTCCCCCCGAGGACGGCGGTGACGGGCCCCAACCGCTCGAGAAGGTCCAGGGCCCTCTTTGCGCACCCCGAGTCGACGACCTCGGGGCCGTGGACCACGACCCCTATCTCATCCGCCGCTCTCGACGCTCTCATCCTCCATCTTCACCGATCTCATCCTCTCCTCTTCCGCCTTCATCCTCTCTTCCATATCCTCCAGGCTCCGGGCGCCGACCCCCCTCCTCTCGGGCAGCTTATCGATCGGCTGCAATGTGCTCAGGTTGTAGTAGAGCCCCGTCGAGTCCAGGAGCGCCCACTCTTCGCCGTCCTCTTCGGTCTTCAGGACCTTGACGATCCCCACCGTCCCGGTCCCGCCGTACCTTACGATGCTCCCCTCTCTGATCTCCTCTGACATGGCAAAGATCACCTCATACGAGCTTATCCCTCATCACTTCGCCGTCGAAGTTTTTAACCTCTGCCCCTCCGGGGGCCGAGAGGACCTCGACCCCGTCGAACTCGCCGGTCCCGCAGAGGACGTCCTGCTGGGGGTGGGTTCCGGCCTGGATGTCGCACCTTATCCTCGTCTTCGCCCCCACCGAGACGACGGTCTTCAGTCTCGGCGAGGCGGGGTGGCCCTTGGGAAGGACGATGAGGGGGGAGTTCATCTCTCGGATCATGAAGAGGGTACAAGCGAGGCCCCTTCTCGCCCTCTCTCCGACCTCGAAGGTCGATGCCACCAGAAGGTCGTCTTCATCGGTGAAGAGGACTATCTCCTCGGCGTCGGTCTCGATATAAAAAAAGGTGCCGAGGGTCCTGGCCAGGGCCAGGGTCCCGGTCCTTCCGCAGAGGTAGGCGATCTCGTCGTCTTCCAGGGGGATTCTCATAATCTCGTCACTCTGCGGGCTTAACGTTTCTTGATTGGCAGGAAGGACATCGAGGCCGTCTGCCCATGCCCTTGAACTTGTTTCCGCAGTCCTGGCATATGTAGCCCTTCGACGTCAGCGATTCAACGTCGCCGATATCCGGTCCGCCTCCAACGGTACACATGGGACTTTCACCTCCTCCTGTTCTATTTCCGAGCGTCTCTTATTTAAATGAGGTGGCTGCTCAGCTGAGATTCATCACGCTGTCCCCTGCTCCCAGGGTCTATTTATCGATCATAAGAGGCCAGAGAGGTTTTGAACACCGCCATCTTCTGTGGAGTCCTGAAATTATTTCGCGCCCCGTTGGATTCAATGCAGTTTGAATTA
>CAZHAO010000061.1:0-9387 GCA_964530375.1 uncultured Methanotrichaceae archaeon | reverse complement strand
GCCGGTGATTCGCGATTTTCAATGGTCCGCAGTCACGACCATTGCACCGAATAAACCGATAAGTGCACTATCCAAATTTCTCACCCTAACGATTAATTTATACTTTTATTTGCCCTTCGATTCGATTCCTTCGCCAGAACTGACCCTCTGCTTTTAGCCTCCGGATCTTATTTGCCCCTTTATGGATCCAGCCCGAGCTTCCCCTCTAGCTCCCTGATCTGCACCTCCAGCTTCTTCTGGCCGATGGCGTTGGTGAGGTCGCCCCGGGTCCTTTCGAGGAGGGATCGGGCCATGTCCCCCTTCCGCCGGAGGCCCTTGGTGACGGCGTCGGGATAGTCGAAGAGCATCAACAGATGATATATCTCCTCCATCGCCTCAAGATAGACCTCCCCCTCCTCGGGCCTCCCCTGCCTGATCAGGTCGAGGACGTGGCGCCTCAGCTCGCCGACGGCGTCGCCGAGGCCCCCAAGGTAGCTCGTCATCTCGACCCCGATCTCTTGCGGGGTGGGGGTCCTCTGCTCAGTGATGATGGAGTAGACGATCCTCGCCTCGGCGTACTCCTGCTCTGCGCCATCGACGAAGCCCGCGTACCGCACATCTGGGTGCTCAGCCAGAAGGTCGCCGATCCGGGCGAGGACGGCTCCTGCCTTCTCGGTCAGCTCCTGGGCGCGGTTGAACTCGGACCTGTGGACCGACCTGATGGCGGCTCCAGACCTCCTGATCACAACCCTGGTCAGGGCGAGCGCCTCCTCCCTCGCCTCGTCCTTCGCCTCGAAGTAGCGGGATATCTCTTCGGTCAGGTCGTCGAGGGATGAGATCATGGGGTAACCTCCAGGAAGGTCTTGAAGTTTCTCATGGACTGGACCCCCTGGACCAGGGTCCGGGCCTCCGTAACAAACCTGCCCTCATATCCTTCGAGCGCCTTCGCCACCCTCGCCCAGTTGACGTTTCCGCTCTTGACCGGGAGGTGCTCGTCTCTTGCGCCCTTGTTGTCGTGGACGTGGACGTGGACCATCTCGTCTTTGAGCTCCAAAAACGAGTCGACGTTTCCGTTGGTGTTGGCATGGCCGACGTCGAAGACGAACCCCAGGTTCTCCCGGCGGACGTTCTCCAGCATCCCCAGGATCTCCTCGGGGGTCCTTCCCAGCATCGACTCTATGTTCAGCATATTCTCGACGGCTATAACCATGCCGAACAAATTGGCGTGATCGCAGATCTGCTGGAGCCCCAAAATGTTCTGCTCCCAGGCCCTGTCGGGCATCTGCTTTCCCAGGGGCGATAGGTACCCCGGATGGACGACGGCAAGGCCGCAAAAATCCGAGGCGAGGCTGATGCAGGCCTTCATCTGCCGGAGCGTCTCCTTCCAGATCGGCTGGTTCATGCTGGCAAGATTGAGATCGGAGTAGGGGAGATGGATGGTGATGACGAGGTTTGTGGTCTCGACGATCTCTCGGGCGAGGGGCATCGTCTCCGCCGTCAGCCTCTGCCTTCCTTCGTTGACGATCTCCCAGCCGGAGAAGCCCAGATCCTCCAGCTGGTAAGCCCAGTCGAAGGGCTGGTCCACCAGGGCGCTGGACGAAAAGCTAAACACGATCATCCTCCAGCTCGATCTCCTCCACCGGTTTACCCTCCTTGGTCCGCGGGGCGAGCCAGTCGATCAGTGAGACTGGTCCCCTGATCTCGACGTGGATAGAGCCGAGGGGCTCCTCCTCGGGGGGGAAGTTTATCCTAGAAACGGTGGCAGCCTGCTTGTTCAGCCGAAACTGGACGGCGTCGCCGAGCCGTCCCTGGAGCATCACCGACCGCGCAGTGTCCAGGATCCTCTGCTCCCTGAGGAGGCGGCGGAAGGTCGAGAGGGATTCTGCGCCACCGCGCCCCTCGATCCGGCCTTCGCTGGAGTCGAGCTTGATGCCGGGAAACAGGTTCTCCAGGGCGCCTGCCACCTTCTCGGGGCTTTCGGTGGGCCTGACGGCCGCGCTCAGAAAAAGCTCCATCATCCTCCTCAGTTTTTCGTTCTGGTATTTTAGACTTCGGAAGTTTTGGACCGACGGCTGAGATGTCGATGGACTTGGGGACGATGAAGTGGCTGGTGAGAGGTCTCATACGCTGCTGGTCCTGAACCGCAGTATCGCAGCGATCCCCCCGAAGGCCCGATAGAGCTGGGCACCCTCCTCGAAGTCGGTGGAGATGATCTTGACGTCGCTTCCGCTCTCTTCGGCCATCCGCGAAAGATCGGCTATGATGTCCACCTCCTTGGCGATATCGAGCTGAGATCCGCACCGAGGACAGTTCCCCGGCGGCGGGTTGGTGGGTGACCTCGTCTCCTCCTTCGAGTAGTCGCAGCTGGCGTTGGTGCAGCTGACCGTCGCCCTGGTCTTCCGGAGGTCCTCGGAGAGGAGGAGGGTATCCACCGCCCCCATGATCAGGTTCTGCCGCACCTCCTTCTCCCCGTAAGAGGCGAGCCCCTTGTCGCTCACCAGCTCCTTCATGAACCTCCTCATGACCAGCTTCTCCTGAGTCAGCTCCAGGTCGAGGAGCCGCTCCTGGGCCGCCTCCACCAGCTCGAAAAGGCCGGACTCGTCGGTGTAGGTGACGTCCAGGGCGTCCAAGATCTTCTGCTGAAGCTCGTGGTGGAGGAACGAGCCGTCGACGAACTCCTCCTTGGTGGGGGAAGGCCCTCCGATCAGGATCCCCTCCAGGTCGTTTCGATCGATCGAGAGGAACGCCTCGGACGCGCTCTCTCCTATCCTCTTGTAGAAGTCGTGGATCGCGATCAGCCTCAGCTGCTGGAACCGATGGCTGCTCTGACCGCCCTTCCTCTGCTTTCCCGGGACCGAGGATGTGAGGTGCTTTATCGCCTCGACCTGCTTTCCCCTGAGGGTCCCGATGGTGGCCTCCCTCCTGTCCAGGACTATCAGGCCGAAGGTCTTCTTGTCGGCGAGCATATCTTCCAGGGGTGTCAGAAGGAAGGAGGAGTCGCAGTGGTAGCGGTAGGTGACTATCGGCTCCGGAGGCTCCAGAACCTTGGAGTACATGTCGGTCTTGTTTCCGCCGACGTCGACGGCCCCCACGAATATGACGACCCCGTTGGGCGGGGGCCGAGGGATGAGGCGGAGCCGCGCCATCACCGACTCGAGGGCGCTCTGGACGTTGGTCCGGGTGAGCTTGGACTTGATGTTGGACGCCTGACCGTGCTCGTCCCTCAGCTGGGCGGTCACGTCCGAGATCTGCTTGTCGGGAGGGATGTAGAGCGAGATCAGCTCTGTCCCCCTGCCGCTCTTGCTCCTCAGATCTTCGAGCAGACGTTTGAATTCGTACTTCTCTTGGGCGGTAAATTCCATCTGATATCTCCTCAAAAGGGCCCGTGAATGGGAGTCGTGATCGATATGCGGCCGTTCGTCTGGCCCGAAGGCCGTTTCAGGAGCAAGATGAGGACGGCCCTTATGTAGGTTTCGCCATGAAGGGCGGCAAATAGACACCATGGACCTCGATGCCGTCGCGGGGTCTGCCCGTTTGGGACAAGCCCTTTAACTCCAGAAGATCTCCTCTCGAACATGGAAAAGAAGATCGCGGTGATCGGCGGAACCGGAATCGAGATCGAAGGAGAAGCCGTTTCGATCGATACCCCCTATGGCAGAGTGGTGCCGAGGCTTACGGAGTTGGGCGGCGAAGAGGTCCTCTTCATCCCTCGCCACGGCGAGGGCCACCTCCCCCCCCACCGGGTGAACTATCGGGCCCTCCTCATGGCGGCGAAGAGGTGGGGCGCTATCCGGGCCATATCCACCAACACCGTGGGCACCATCTCGTGGCACCCGGTGGGAAGCTTCTTCATGCCCAACGACTTCGTGGAGTTCACCAGGTCCCGGACCTCGACCTTCTTCGAGGAGGAGGCGGTTCACGTCGATATGACGACCCCCTACTGTCCCGAGGCGAGGCGGGCCCTGGAGGAGGGGGCGAAGGCCGCCGGTGTTCCCGTTCACGACGGGATATACGTCTGCACCGAGGGACCGCACCTGGAGAGCCCCGCCACGATCAGGATGCTTAGAAGCTTCGGCGACGTCGTGGGGATGACCGGCTATCCCGAGGTCGTTCTCGCCCGGGAGCTGGAGCTCTGTTACGCCTCGATATGCATCGTAACAAACCCAGCCGCCGGCATGAGAAAAGAGGCGATGTCCGCGGCGGAGATCGTCGAGGAGATGGCGAAGTCCGCCTGTCTCTTGAAAGAGATCGTAGGAACCGCAATTTCGATGATGCCCGAGGAGAGGGGCTGCTCCTGCGGTTCTGCCCTCGCCGATGCTATGCTATGACCCTCCTTTAGAGATCGGCCTTGTCCTTCTTGCAGACCAAGATCAGAAAATCAGGGACGCGTGCGCCGTCAAGCCTATCCGGATAGAGCGTTGACCAGGATTCGGGAGGTTCAGGTTCCAGCAGCTGCAAAAGTCGAAATCCGCAAGAGATCAAGGAGTTCACCGTATCGCCGAGGGTCCGATGGAAGGCTATGGTAGGTTCCATGCCAGATTTTGGGCCCCAGGGGACGAGGAACGGTCCCCGCTCGAAGTAGCGGTCGACTTTCCTGTACAGCTTTTTTCCTTCGCCATCCTTCACCCAGCCGAATACGGGGGCCGAAAAACACGGATGGTTTACGATGTGTAGATAAACGCCTCCTGGCTGTAAAATACGGCTGAACTCCCTAAAAGCCCCCTCGAAATCGGCGGCGTCCTGGATGACATTGTTGGTGATTACAGCGTCAAAAGAACCGTCTGCTAAAAAGGGGAGAGATGCTATGTCCCCGTTATGATATGTGATCGATAAGGGATCGCTTTGCTCTTCTGCCAGGGCCAGGGCCAGCATCCGATGAGAAGACTCCACAGCAGTGACTGCGGCGCCACGTTTGGCCAATTTGCGGCTCAGGTAGCCGTCGCCACAGCCAGCGTCGAGTATGTGCATCCCCTCGATATCCCCCAGCGTCTTCAGGATTATCGGGTCCAGTAAATCCCGGCGGTTGGGATCATCCCCTCCGAAATTTCGGTGCCACGTATCCGCATTGCGGTTCCACCTTTCTGTACTGTCGTTCTGGGTATAACTCATCGGTCTTTCCTCACCGGCGATCAGAGCTTATTTCCACACCGGCGATCAGGACGTTATTTCACTAAAAGCTTTTTGGGGGGGAACCCCTGGCTCAAAATAGCTGGGCTGGGGAACGGGGTCCCCAACCACAGGTCTGCGATACGGAGCGAGGTTGGAGTTGAGCCCTTGTCTAAAGCACCGTCGCGGTGATGCTCGCCTGACCGCTGGACCCGGCGCCGTCTGTCACCGTTAGGATGATGGTGTAACGCCCTTTGCTCATATCTGAGGGCAGCTTCGCAAAGGACTTCTTCGTAGAGAGGGTTCCATCCAACGACGACGACCAGCGATAAGAGTAGGGCGCCTTCCCGCCCGTCGCCTCGCCATCGAACTTCACGGCCTCGTCGCCGGAGAGGACCGAGCCGGTGGCGGGGGCTTTTATAGCCACCGCCAGCTTGGAGATCGGTTCATCTTCATATTGGCCAGCGGCCGTCTCCTCCTCGCTTTTATCCGTGCAGCCCACGGAAAGACAGGCAGAAATGCAGATCGATAGCGAGATGGCTTTCAAAAAGTTGGAGTTCATGATCCATCAGTCTCTTTCAGTTCAGGTCCCGAGGATCTGATCTATAATCCTCTTTGCGGCCTGGACCGCCGGCGAGTCGTCGGGGAGATCGAAGACGGTCTTCCCCTCGTAGGCGATCTCGGTGAAGTTGGGGTCCTCGGGGATGGCGCCCAGGTACTTGAACCCCAGCCTCTCGGCGGCCTCTTTGACCTTATCCAGCATATCGGGCCTGGTCTTGTTGGCGACGACGTAGTAGTTTCCGATCTCGGCCCCCACCTCTCGGGCCACATCTTTGATCCGCTTGAGGGTGTCGAGGCTCACCTTGCTGGCGTCGGTGACGATCACAGCGTCGTGAATCTTCCCCGAGGTCTTCCTCGCGATATGCTCCACCCCGGCCTCACAGTCCATGAGGAGGTACTTGTAGGCCTCTCCCTCGACGGTCTTCTCGAATACCGCCTGGAGGAGATCGTTTACTGCGCAGAAGCAGCCTGCCCCCTCGCCCCGGCCCATGATCAGCATGTCGTAGCCGTCCTGCTCCCCCTCCATCAGGAGTGTGTCGAATAGGTTCTGGAATATGTCGATCCCCGTCAGCTCGGGGCTCTGCTCACGCTGCCGCTTGTACTTCTGGAGCATATCGGAGAGGGTCGGCGTCCCCTCCGCCCCCAGAAGGCTTGCAAGACACTCGTTGGCGTCGGCGTCGACGGCCAAAACCCCTCCTTCATTCCGCCTGACAAGCTCTCGCAGGATCAGGGCGGTGAGGGTGGTCTTGCCGGTGCCGCCCTTGCCGAAGAATCCCAGGATCTTCATTAGGCAGCGGGCCCCGTCAGGATTTCCGTCTTTCTGATCTCCACTCTTCTCAGCGGATAGATCTCTTTTGCGTCCCTGTAAATGTCGAGAGAGAGCCTTCCGAGGACGACCTCCTGGATGAACTGGTTTAAGTCAAGGGCTCCCGCCTTCTCCTGAATTATGCTCGAGGCGATGTTTCTGATAGTCTTGACCTGGGTGGTCTTTGCCCTCTTGACGGTGAAGCAGCTCGGCTTTACCCGGACCCGATAGCCGTCGCTGGTGGTGACGTCGATGATGGAGTCGATCCGGGAAGTTCTCCTCTTGACCAGGGACCGGACGTAATCGCTGGTCAGCTCGTGGCCGACGAAGCTGGTGTAGGCGGAGTCGCCGGCCACCTGGTCCACCTTGAACTTGAGCTTGGTGTTCTGTTTGGAGAAGTTGTTCGTCAGCTCCCCCAGGGTCGTCTCGACGACCCTTCCCACCAGCTTGCTCGGGTCGCTGGCCAGGGCCTCCCCGACGGGAGACTTTCCGAACATATCGGGCCCCACGACCTTGTACCACTGCTTAGTCTTGACCTTCCTGCTGTCAGACTTTCTCTGTGACCTTCTCGCCAATAAACATCCTCCAGTAAGAGTAATTGCTTCAGAGTAGACCCAAGCTCGCTGTATATAAAGAGATCGCCCCTCCCCCGAATCGGGGGAGGGAACGGGCCTCGTCAGCAGTCGAAGGGCCAGACGTAGACGTAGACGTAGTTGCTCCAGTCGTTGCACTGGTAGCAGAGCAGGTGCCAGCCGGAGGTGCTGCTCTTGAACCAGGTGGTATACCAGCCCTCCTTCTTGTAGCCGAAGCTCTTCACCTCGGGGGCGCAGTAGTACCCTGGCTTGCAGGGCGGCCATTCGAAGGACCAGTACATCCCCGGCCGCGTGATCTTCGACCAGAGCTGAAGCCACTCTCCCTTCTGGACGCTGGCCACCGTCGTCAGCCTGTTCGGGTAGGTCTGGACGTAGTACTCGTTGTACTTGGACGCGGCCATGGGGGTGTATACCAGCCCGAAGTCGGATACTGTGCCGGTGCCCGTGCCATAGCCGGGAGGCAAGATGGCGCTCGAGCAGCTGCGACCTGAGGTGCCGGTGGCGTAAACGCCGCAGGCGGCGAGGTCAGCGGTCGGGGCGCAGGACCCCATCGAGCCGGTCTCATAGGAGCCGTACCCCCTCTCGCCGCAAGCCGGGGCCGGAAGCTGCAGATCCGTAGGAGTCAGCCCCTCGGAGGCCGGGTCCGGCGGCGTCGGCGTGGCCGAGCCGAGGTTCGTCGAGAGGAGGCCGTCGTCGAGGGAGGTGGACGATGGAGACGTCTGGGGAGCCTCTATCTTCGAATAGCTCTTCGTATCGCCTGATCCATATGATCCGTATCCTCCTCCCTCGTACGATCCGGATTCTGGCCAGACGTAGATGTAAACGTAGTTGCTGGACCTGTCGCAGTGGAAACAGATCACGTGCCAGCCGGGCTCATCGCCCTTGAACCAGCCCTTCAGGTAGTCGGGCCAGGTCCAGAAGCACCAGTTGACCTTCGGGGTGAGGCCGTTCGGGTACCACTCGTAGACGAAGAAGTTCCCGGTGTAGGCGACCTTCGCCCAGAGGGGAAGATACCCGCCGTTGCTGCAGCCCGCCACCGTCGTGACGCCGTCGCGAGTCTGGACGTAGAGCTTGTTCTGAGATTCCGCTGAGCCGGGCCAGTACCAGGAGCCTGAGCCTGTCCCCGAGCTCCCCTCCATGCCGGCCAGGACGGTCTCTGTCGGAGTGGCCGAGGCGAAGTTCAGTCCGTCGTCGGGAGAGAAGCTGTACATCTCTGGCGTCCCGAAGTCCAGATCCGTGGGCGAGTAACCCTCCTCGTAAGGCCCTTTCAGGCTCGGAGCCTCGCCATGGTACGATTTCATGAGATCGGTGGAGGCCGATCCTCCCGATTGTTCAGTTGTCCCTACTGCGCCGAGGGCTGTCGGCGCCAACGCCAAAAGCGCGATCGCGAGATAAATTGACCATTTCATGCTACCCCCTCCAAACTCCCTTCATTTCAAATCAAACCATATAAGGTACTTATCTATTTAATATTTTTCGACCCGGTCGGACGATGACCCCAGGAGCGAGCCCGTCGGCCATGACATGTGATACGAGAATAAATCTCTGACCATGGCTGGATGCCGCCATGAGACGTGGCTGTGAGGCAAGTTTAATCTACAAGCTTTCCCAAAATGAATGCTAATGGGAGAGCTGGTGGCGGA
The DNA here is from genome assembly GCA_964530375.1 of uncultured Methanotrichaceae archaeon. Taxonomy (GTDB): domain Archaea; phylum Halobacteriota; class Methanosarcinia; order Methanotrichales; family Methanotrichaceae; genus Methanocrinis. The sequence goes on along the minus strand of CAZHAO010000061.1, from coordinate 700 downwards.
TGAGGCGCTAGATGATCTTCAACCGGGCTCGGATATCGGGTCAGGACCGCCTTCGATTAGATGATAAGCTGAATGAGGTGGTAAAATATGGGAGTTTATAGAGAGGTCAGGCCGGGGGTAATCTCCGTCGGCGTCATGGACTGGGACCGGCGGCTCTTCGACGAGCTGATACCGCTACCGGACGGGACGAGCTACAACGCCTACGTGGTCAGGGGCAGCGAGAAGACCGCCCTCATCGACGCCGCAGATCCGCCCTTTGCGGAGGCGCTCCTGGCTAACCTGGAAACCCTCGGCATCGACCGCATCGACTACGTGGTGGCAAACCACGCCGAGCAGGACCACTCGGGAGCGATCCCCGATGTCCTCGAACGATTTTCGATGGCTGTGGTCGTCTGCACCCCCCGGTGCCGGGAGCTTCTGGAAGGGCACCTTGGCATCCCCGCCGAGAAGTTTGCGACCGTCGAGGACCGAGCGACCCTATCTCTCGGCGGAAAGACCCTGGAGTTTTTCTACACCCCCTGGGTCCACTGGCCCGAGACGATGTCTACATACCTTCGGGAGGATAAGATCCTCTTCTCTTGCGACTTCTTCGGCTCTCATTACGCGACAAGCGACCTCTTCGCCGATCGAAGGATCATCTATGAGCCCTCGAAGAGGTACTACGCCGAGATCATGATGCCCTTCCGGGCGATCATACGAA
>CAZHAO010000060.1:0-9418 GCA_964530375.1 uncultured Methanotrichaceae archaeon | reverse complement strand
GCGGTATGCGGCCTCGCCCTGGGGAGGAGGCTCCAGGCGGCCCCCGCCCTCGCCTACATCAGCGGGACGATGGGGACCCTCCTGGGGGCCGACGTCTTCAGCCTCCTCACCCCCGGCGTCCTGGCCACGCTCGCACCCCCGATGGTCGGCCCCGGATCGATGAACCTTAGCGGAAAGCCCCTCGTCCTCTCCATCGGCGGTGCAGGGGTCTTCGACGGGATCTTCCTCACCGGGATCATGGCCGTCCTCCTTGCGGCCTTCGTCGTCCACTACTTCACCAGGTCGGGCCAGCTCAGCTCGGCGAGCTGCACTGAGCCGTGACATAGATGGAGGGGTCGGAGTTGAAGGTCGCAGTCCTCTTCTCTGGGAATGCGAGCTCAGTATACTGCCACCACCTGATCCGGGAAGCTGGAGTTGACGTCGGATACCTGGTCACGCCGAAGGCTCCTTCCGGCTCTCGCCCTCGCACGAGCCCCGATCTCGGCCTCGCCAGGATCTCAGCCCGATCTCTGGCCGCGCCTCTGATCGAGTTTGATGCCGACGAGGAGGACGAGACATCGCCCCTCATCGAAGCCCTCGCAGGCCTCGACATCGAAGGCCTCTGCGACGGAGCCGTCGGATCGAACCGCCGGCGAAACCGTCTGGTGGAGGTCTGCAGGATCCTCGAAATTCAGCTCCTTCTGCCCCTCTGGCACAAAGACCCAGCGGCCATCCTCTCGGATATGATCGAGGAGGGGTTTTTGATCATGATCGTGCCGAAGTCCGGCCGTCTCGACGAAAGGTGGCGGTGCCGAGTTCTGGACCGGAAAAATCGGGAAGAATTCGTCCAGGCCTGCGACGAGTTGGGGATGGACCCGATGGGAGAGTCTGGCGAGTTCGAGCTGGCGGTCCTCGGGGGACCGAATATGCTGGAGAGAATAGAAGTCCCCTTTAATCAAAGCCCCTGAGAAGAAGTCTTGCCCTCAGAACGCGATGCCGAAGAGGTCGAGGATGATGACCGCGATCGCGCCGGGGGCGCCGAGGATCGCGCAGATCAGAAGCACCGGCAGGCTGTAGGGGATGGAAAGGCCGCCGATGACGTCGGCTAGATAGAGGATCACGAGGCCGAATAGGGTGTTCACGGCCAAAAACTTCACAGACCTCATTATCAGGCTGAAAGAGACGTAGATCGCGACCAGCAGCAGCAATCCGAGAATTATGATCTCCATTTGAACCACAGTTCACCCCCCTCCAACCTATTTATGATTTTTCATCACCGATCAATAAAACCTCCATCTCGCTCTCCAGCCGGTGCCGCTCCTTGGTGTCCAGAGCGAGAGGGTCGATGTGAATTATCAATATCCCCCTCTTGAGGGCCACCACGTCCCTCTGAGACTGGACGAACCTCAGCACCGACTCGTAGTTGCTCTGGGTTATGAGGTAGCCGAGACCCTCCAGCAGGATCAGGGGCTCATCTGCCTTCGAGAGGAAATCGGAGATCATGCTGGAGAGCCTCGGGAAGTTGGTGGGGTCCACATGCCTGTACTGGGGCTCGATCCCCGCCGACTGGGTGAGCCAGATCACCCTCTTGGGGGAGAGGCCGTACCGATCCATCAGCTTCTCGGGATGACACCTGCTGATGCATAGCCCCTCGACGCCCCGATCGACGAGGTCGCTGAAGACAACGAGGCTCTTTACGGGCTTCTCCTCCTCGATGACGTATGTGGTCCCGGGGGCGAGCCTCAGCTCTATGGGGTTCAGACCGTATTTTGCCATCAGGGGCTTTGCGGAGGATGCAAGATCGAAGCTCGGATCCACCTCATCGATCGCCTTTTCCAAACGCCTCAAGGCTGAGAAAAACTCCCACCGGCTCAACCTCGATCTTGAGTCGACCTTCACCCCGCTCCTCTTGGGCCCCTCGCCGATCTCGCCCATCTCCGGATCGCAAGGGACGTCCTCGTCTCGCCCCCTCATCCCGGAGAAGAGCCTGTCAGTCTCCATCATCTCCTCGAGGTCCCTCAAAACCGTCATCTTGTCGGGCTCGTCGAGCCTCTTCAAGAGATATTCCGCGAAGACCTTGAAGAGATAGGCCGAAAGGGGACCCAGGAGAAATATCAGCTGCTGGACCTCGGTGATCTCAGAGGTCAGCTTTCTGTTGATGAACTCGGGCCTCGCCTGGAGGAGAAGCCTCGTCCGGCCCTTCCCCGAAATGCCTTCCAGGGCGTGGACGAAGTCGATGACCTCCGCCTCGGGGACCAGGGATACGTTCTCCTCGATCAGCTCTTCCAGGCCGTCCAGAAGGATTATGCTGTTCTTGCTGCTCTCCACGAAGGACTTTATGGTTATGAAGAGGAGGGGGAGGTTGTTGGGGGCGATGTACCTCTCGCCCCGGCCCTTCTCGTGGCTGAGCCTGACGATCGGCGTCTCGGTGAAGTGCCACCTCAACCTTATCTCATCGGGATCCGTCGAGGTTATGCAGAGCCCCTCCACGCCGTGGGTTATCTGGTCTGTGAAGACCTCGTAGGCCTTCTCCGGGACGATGTAGACCCTTCCCGGATCGAGGGAATAGAGGGGCCTCGTCTCCTTGATCACCTCGACGACCGGCTTTACCGCCACCTCCTCTTCGACGATCATCCTGGTGGCCGAGGGCCCTACCGAGCCGGTGAGGGTCTTTTCAAGCCGGTCCCGCAGCTCGAAGAGCTGCCTCGCATCGATCCCTTCCCTGGTGGCATCCAGGTCGGCGAGGTTCATCTCGACGACGTTCTTCGCCCTCTCAGCCCCGATGTACCGGGCCACCGTCCCCTCCAGCTCGTCCACAGTCCCGACCCTTATTACCATGCTCTCTCCAAAGGGCAGGACGGGACTGGGCTCGATCCTTGGACCGACCTTGTATACGTCCACGAAGCTCTCGGCGAGGACCTTCTCCTCATCGGTCGGCTCGTGGATCAGGGAGAAGAGGACGTAAAGGGTGAAATTGGCCAGCATCGACCAGAAGAAGGCGTGGCTCCAGAGGTCGAGCTCTAGGCCGAATAGGGCCGTGGGCCTGAGGAGGGCGATCCCGAAGGGCCCGTTTGCGATCAGGTCCTTAGAGACCCATCCGGCTTCCGCAACGGTCGGGATGAGGCCGGCGTAAAACCAGATGACGAAGCCCGCCACCAGGCCCGCCACAGCCCCCTGCCTGCACCCTTTCTTCCAGTAGAGGCCGCCCAGGGCTGCGGGAGCGAGCTGGCAGGCGGCGAGAAACGACAACAGGCCTATGTCCACCAGGGCCGGAAAGCCGACGAGGAGGGAATATAAGTACCCTAGAGCCAAAACCAGAATTATGTTCAGCCGCTTCAGGGAGATGATGAGGGAAGGAAGGTCTCTCCCCTTCCCGATCTTCCGGACGATGTAGGGCATCTCCAGGTCGTTCAGCATCATGGTGCCCACCGTCACTGTCGAGACGAGGACCATGGCCGTGGCCGCCGAGGTCCCTCCGATGAAGACCAGGAGAGCTAAAAGATCCTGGCCCTGGCTGATGGGGATCGAGACCATGAACATGTCCGCCCTTCCCGGCTCTCCCAGGAGGAGGCCGCCCCAGGCCACCGCCGGGACGAAGAGGTTTATAAGCAGCATGTAGAGGGGGAAAAGCCACATCGACTTCTTCAGATGTTCCTCCTTCGAGTTCTCCACCACCATCACGTGGAACTGGCGGGGGAGAAAAAGGATCGCAAAGGAGGACATAATCGTCACAGAAAACCAGGAGACGTAATCGACTTTTAGAAAGTGAGAATAGTCCGGGCTTCTGGCGACAGCGCTGACGATCTCGCCGTAGCCGCTGAAGAGGCCGTAGGTTATGTAGAGCCCCGCCACCAGGAAGGCCACCAGCTTCACCACCGACTCGAAGGCCACCGCCGCGATCAACCCCTCGTGCCGCTCCAGGGGGTCGAGGTGTCTAGTCCCGAAGATGATGGCAAATAGCCCGAGGAGGGCGGTCACCATCAGCCGTCTGACCCCCAGAATCTCGTGATGCGAGGTTGAGCCGCTTATTATCGTCATGGACTCGGATATGGCTATCAGCTGGAGGGCGACGTAGGGCGTTATAACTATGAGGATCGCAACGGCGACGAGAGCCCCGATGAAGTAGCTCCTCCCGTACCGGAAACTTATGAAGTCGCTTATGGTGGCGAGACGATGCACTTTTGAGATCGTTATCATCTTTCTTATCACAGTCCAGCCGAGGAGCATCACCAGCGACGGCCCCAGGTAAACCGGGAGAAAACCGAGGCCTTCGGTGGCGCACCTTCCGACGGCTCCGTAGAAGGTCCAGGCGGTGACGTAGACAGAGAAGGACAATGCGTAGACGTAGGGGTTTGAGACTATGCTCTTCCCCTCTTCGCGCTTCCTGTCGGCGTAGTGGGCTATGCCGAAGAGGAGGAAGAGGTACACCACCATCGCCGCCAGGGCAAGAACCGGGTTGATCAATTCGAGGTCCACCTGTCAAAGAGAAAAGCAAAGAGGATGATCGAAAGCCATACTGCGATTATGTAGACTAGTATCGTGAGATGGCCGGAGGGTTCGTCTCCTCCTGCGACCAGGGAGAGGATAGGCCAGTTGAGGAGAGCGCCTCCCAGAAGGAAGAGCAAGATCCAGAACTCGACCTGCTCCATCAGATCTTTCAGCGATATCGTCATGGTGACTACAGGCCAGAAGTACTACGATCCCCTTTTCAGATATATCTACCGGATGCCTTTGCGCCGTTTTTATAAAGCCCCTTGAGCCGCTCCATCTTTTCGGAGCCGATGGAACGCCTCATTCAAAGCCCGTTTCGACGCCGAGGCGGCGCTATCGCCGGATCTTTGATGGAGACAGGAACAGATTGCCCTAATATTATGTTAATGAACGTCTTATCCCCTTTAGCTTTGTTGGACGGCCCAAATCCACCATCTGAACCTCCATCGCCGCCGATCTGCGGACTGCTTTTATATCAGAAACCTATTCTCCCCACGGTGACGTTATTTGGTCCTCAGAACTCATTATTCAGGTGATATACTTCCGGAGATGGATGGCCTTGAGGTGACCCTGGCGGGCTGGGCTCACGAGGTTCGAGACCTGGGCGGGATCTGCTTTCTCGTCCTGCGGGACCGGGAGGGCTTCGCTCAGGTGACCCTGGTGGCCAAGAAGGTGGATAAAGGCCTCCTCGAAAGGGTGAGGCGCCTCAGCCGGGAGAGCGTCCTTCTCGTGAGGGGAAGGGTCAAGGGCGAGCCCAAGGCTCCCCGGGGCTTTGAGATCATCCCCTCGGAGATCGCCGTCCTGAACGAGGCCGACTCGCCGCTGCCCATGGACCCCACCGGAAAGGTGGGGGCGGACCTGGATACCAGGCTCGACTCGCGGTTCATCGACCTCCGGAGGCCTCCGGTTCTGGCCGTCTTCAGGATCGAGAGCGAGGTTCTCCGATCCTTCCGGGAGTTCTTCGCAGAGAACGGGTTTCTCGAGGTCTCTACCCCGAAGGTGGTGGCGACGGCCACCGAGGGCGGGACGGCCCTCTTTCCCATCACCTACTTCGAGAGGGAGGCCTTCCTCAACCAGAGCCCCCAGCTCTACAAGCAGATGCTGATGTCGGCGGGGCTGGACAGGGTCTTTGAGATCGGGCCGATCTTTCGGGCCGAGGAGCACGACACCAGGCGTCACCTCAACGAGGCGATATCCATCGACGTCGAGGTCAGCTTTGCCGACGAGGAGGACGTGATGACCCTCCTGGAGAACGGGATGGCCAAGGCCTACAGTGACGTGGCCGACCGGTGCAGAAAGGATTTGGAGACCCTCGGCGTCGACCTCGAAGTCCCCAAGACCCCCTTCAGGAGGGTGACCTACACCGATGCCCTAAAGATCGCAAATGCGGGCAGAAATAGCGAGATCGAGTGGGGAGACGACATGGACACCGAGGCGGAGAAGGCGATAGGCTCTGCCGTCGGCGAGCATTACTTCATGACCGAATGGCCCACCGTCATCAAGCCCTACTACACCCAGCCCTTCGAGGACCGGCCCGAGATCAGCCGGGGCTTCGACCTGATGCACCCTCAGATGGAGCTCGCCAGCGGAGCCCAGCGGGTCCACGACCCCGATGTCCTCATCGAGAAGATAAGGCGCCAAGGTCTGGACCCCGAGGGGTTCGAGTTCTACCTGAGGACCTTCAGGTACGGGATGCCCCCCCACGCCGGGTGGGGCCTCGGCCTCGCGAGGGTCGTCCTCACGATGCTCGGCCTCGAGAACATCAGGGACGCCGTCCTCTTCCCCAGGGATCGAAGAAGGCTCGTCCCCTGAAGCTCCGATTATAACTTCGAGGGTGCGGGCGTCTCCCCGCCGATCAACTATTTTTGAAGAACTGTCAGATCCGATAGGATGAAAATGCCCTCGGGGCCCGTAACGAAAAAGATTTTACGCGCCCAGACCCTACATCCAGATCCATGTTCGGGACGAAGGATCACCTGAGGGCGGAAGGAGGCCATCTTTTGATCGACGGGGTCGATGTCGTCGACCTCGCCGGAAAGTTCGGAACGCCCCTTTACGTTACAAGCGAGAGGCGGCTTGTGGAGAACTCGAGGGCCTACCGTGAGGCCTTCCCCGAGGCCTGGATCTACTTCGCTGTGAAGGCGAACGGGAGCCTGGCCATCCTGAGGATTTTGGCGAAGGAGGGGATGGGGGCCGACGTCTTCTCCGCGGGAGAGCTAACTCTCGTGAGGATGGCGGGGATGCAGATGGAGAAGGTCCTCTTCAACGGCAACTCCAAGAGGGCCGAGGAGCTAAAGATGGCCGTCGAGGCCGGCGTCCGGGTTTCTGCCGACTCAAAAGACGAGCTTTTTGCCCTGGCCGAGGTGGCATCGGAGATGGGGGAGGAGGCGGAGGTGGCCTTCCGGGTGAACCCCGACGTCTCCGCCAAGACCCACCCGAAGATAGCCACGGGGCTCAAGACCTCCAAGTTCGGGATACCCTGGCAGGAGATCGTCGAGGTCTACAATGCCGCCATGAGCCTCGATGGGATCAAACCCATCGGCCTCCACTGCCACATCGGCTCCCAGATCCTGGAAGTCTCCCCCTTCGTCGAGGCCGCGTCGAAGATGATGGACCTGGCCGGGAAAATCGTCGAGATCGGGGGCGAGATCGAGATGATGGACTTCGGCGGAGGCCTCGGGATCGCCTACGCCCCCGAGACGGTGGCTCCGACCCCGAAGGACCTGGCCGCCGGGATACTGCCGGTCTTCGAGGATAGGTGCAGAGATCTGGGGATATCGCCGAGGATGATCCTGGAGCCCGGCCGAAGCATCGTCGCCGACACCACTCTATTTCTCACAAAGGTGAACGTCGTCAAGAGGGCCCACGTCAACTTCGTCGGCGTCGACGCAGGCTTCAACCTCCTGGCTCGACCGATGCTCTACGACGCCTACCACCACGCCGTCATCGCCAACAAGGCCGACGGTGCGCCCGAGGAGAGGTACACCGTCGTCGGCCCCATCTGCGAGAGCGGCGACGTCCTGGCCAAAGATAGAACCCTACCGAAGGTGGAGAGGGGCGACATCGTCGCGATGCTCGACGCCGGAGCCTACGGCTTCTCCATGGCCTCGGTCTACAACGGCCAGCCCCGCTGCCCCGAGGTCCTGGTGAACGGGGGCAGGGCAGAGCTGATCCGCCGGGGAGAGGATAGGAGCGTCTTCCTGGCGGGGCAGATCGTCCCCCCAAGGCTCTTGAAGTGAGCAAAATTGGCGCAGATGCCCACATTCCACCCGAAAACCGCCCTCAAGGCCCTGGTCCAGATGAGGGTCCGAAAGAGGCCCTTCGTCCTCTCCCACGGGATCAACGCAAAGTGTAACCTCAGGTGCCCCTTCTGCGAGTACTGGCGGACCCCCGGTCCGGAGATGACGACCGAGGCGATCTTCGCCATGCTGGGAGACGCAAAGTCCTTCGGGATCGGGGTCTACAACGCCTGGACCGCCGAGCCCCTCCTCCGGCCCGACCTCCCCGATATTCTCGGTCACGCCAAGTCCCTGGGGATGGTCACCTCCCTCATCACCAACGGCCAGCTCCTCTCCAAAAGGGCCTCCGAGCTTTGCGACCTCGACCTCCTCTCCGTCTCCGTCGACGGGATCGACTCCTATCGAGAGATCCGGGGCGCCTCCATCGAGCCGGTCCTCGAAGGGATCAGGGCCGCCCAGGAGGCGGGCCACCGGGTCCTGATGAACTGCGTCATCAGCCGGAAGAACCTCGGAGAGCTCGAAGACCTCGTCCGCCTCGCCGAGGAGCTCGGGGCCCTCATCTCCTTTGAGCCCCTCCACGAGACCCCGGGATTCGAAGGCGTCTGGGATGAGATGGGGGTCAGAGACTCTGACCTTCCCGATTACAGGCGGTCCGTCGAGAGGCTGATCGATATGAAAAAGAAGGGCCGCCCCATCATCAACTCCCTCACCTACCTGCGGATGGTTCGAGACCGAAGGCCAGAATTCAGGTGCCACGCCCCCCAGATCGTCCTTTCCGTCGCCTCAGACGGGACTGTTGCGACCTGCAGAGTCCACAAGGAGCCCCTAGGCACCATCTCCGAAGGGATCGCCCGGGTCTGGGAGTCCTCGACGGAGAGGCGGGATGAGATCGTCCGGGAGTGCAAAGGCTGCCTCTTCTTCGGCTACGTCGAAAACAGCCTTCTCTACGACTTTCGGCCCGAGGTCCTCGCTCATTACGAATGGATGTGACGAGGTGGCTTGCGCCGAAGTGGATGTGACTGTGACGGAAAAAAGAGGATATGGCCGCATCCTCGCTCTTTGCGATGGATCAGCCACAGCAACCGCAGCCTCCGCCACCGGAGCTGCTGAAGGTCCCGCCGAGCATATTGATGGGATAGAATATGTTCATATAGCTCCCCATATTATTATAATAGCCGCTCAGCTGCACCGTCCCCGAGGCGGGCGCTTGAGCGCTCACTGAGCCGCCTCCGATTCCTAGCTGGACCATGGTCGCCGTCTCTTCCTGCGAAGCAACTTGGCTGCTGTTGTTTCCGAGATGGAACAACGCCCCATCTCCCTGCGAGATCACCTGGATGCTGTTGTTTCCAAGCCCCATCGCCGATGCAGTTTGGTCCTCCAGGCTCGCCTGGCGGCTGGCACCTCCGAGCTTTGTTACCCCCTGGACGCTGACATCCTTTGTCGGCCAGGTCACAGAACCCGCCTCAAGGCCGTACGATCCCGAGCTCCAGACGGTCGCTGCGGCCACAGGTCCAAAGACCATCATCATGGCGAGGGCTATCAAGGTAATGATTTTTACTTCGGTCTGCCCATAAGGCAATCTATCACCCCACGTGCGCCGTAGCCCCGGTGGTTTATAAACTTGTTGAAACCGAACTCGGAAAATTCGGATGGGTCAGCCGGCAGGCGAAAAGCCTGTCATCTCCCGCCCCTCCATCTGAAGGGCCCTC
>CAZHAO010000059.1:0-9498 GCA_964530375.1 uncultured Methanotrichaceae archaeon | reverse complement strand
TGAACATCGCGAACATGCCCCGCTGCTTGCAGCGGGGTGCGATGTTTGACTGTAGCCACTAAAAGCGCAATTCGTTTTTCCGGCTATACGTCCTATTTCGTTGTCTGGCAGCTTATTATTATTTTCATCCACTATGAAATTATCATCACATAAGAAAGGTCTCCCTATAGAATTTGGCCTAATTTCAACGGCGTTTGCCTCAGTAATTGTCCCTAATCCTTCTGAATTTCCCCAAGATTCAATGATATCCACAGATAGTAAATCTCTGGTCTCTTTCTTTAAACCAAGTGGGACAGGTTCTCCCATTATTAGAATCTTATCACCCATATCCAGTCTCGGATCATGAGACTTTACGTAGGAAACAAATTCCTGTAATCCGCTGGGCGAAAAGAAAGAAATGTCAATATTATTTATTCTCAAATACGAACTTAAAAGTTCAGATGAATGATTTCGAAAATTTACCACCGTTCCACCCGTCATTAGCGATGTCGAAGCTAGAACCAATCCTGCGGTTAAATAAGGCTGTATTGAGATGTACAAACAAGTTTTTTTTGTCATCTCTAATTCGATGAACCAATGCATCAACTCACAAAAAATTGAGATATTTGATAGTATAATTCCTTTTGGAATGCTCGTAGTTCCAGATGTATAAACAATTCCCCAAGGATCGTATGGATTTGGTAAAGGCCAGCTTGCTTTAGCAGGTATTTTGTCTAATTCAGATAAATATATAGTCATATTAGGTATATCAAGCTCTTTAATGATGCGATTACTGATTATTGAAGTCTCTTCATCAACCAATAATAATTTCGCATCACAATCCTGAACGCATGATCGAATACTTTCTATAGCCAGTTCAGCATTCATGATACAAGCTACATTATTGCTGCGTAATATGGAGATTAATGAAATAAAAAAAATTATCGGATCAGTTTGATAGATAGCGATCCGCTTATTTGAACCTGCATAGGCATTTAACCTTTGAGCCAAGGATTCAACAGCGTTATCTAGATCATTATATGTTATAGTTTTTGTCTCAGAAATGACTGCTGCTTTATCTCTGTAGTACTTCCCCCAATGCGAAATTGCTTGCGAAAGACCCATTCTGAAATCACCCGGATTACACATAATATGCCCTCTGATTTTTTCGCGGCGGGTTAATATCCAGATTCAACTCCGTCCAACAGGATAAACTGATATCCGATCCTTGTTCCTCTCCATCATGATGCAACCTGAGCATCTGATTATGCTCTGATATCCGGCGTCTTCGTTTTTGATGCTTGTTTGTTCTTCTTTGGTAAGGCTCCTTCAATCATAGATCATCCTAATCAAGCTTGATAGCGGCACTCAATGAGTAGCAAACCAAACAATCCACAAATTAATAAATATGAAGCAAAAAATAAAAGTTATTACCGAATATTTATCAAATCTTCGAGATGTATTTATATTATTTTTAAAACTATACAAATAATACGATATCGAAGATCCGACCATGGATAGAAATATTGTTACAATCCCTGTAAAAGTTATTGTGTCAGCTAAGGTCATATAATTAACTGCTGGTTGCAAAGATAGTACATTGTAATAATTGGCTACAGCTGCAAAAAGGGCCCCAACACCAACTATAAAACGAGGTGCATAATTTGGTCGCAAAGTAAATGTAATCATTGCCACAGCGACTGCCACAAATAAGCCCTGGAACAGCTTGAAGTAAAATCCCCAGCCATCTCTCACTAATCCGATGCCTAGCCTAATTTGAGAATATGTTGAAGGCATTTCCTCTTGCCAAGGCGATCCAAAATCGGTTGGGTATTTGTGAATTTCTACTATTGTAGGCAGGGATTTACTTTTATATCCTGGAATGTAAATTTCTTCGCTGCTGCTTATGTTTTGAGGATTTTCAGGAATATGAATATATTGAAGCCAATAAATGGAACTCACACAATCTTCAATCTTGATTATCAGGTTGTGATTATCAAATGGATAAAGCATAACATCAAATGGTTGTATTATGCTTGCACTTATTTGATATTGTTCATAATTAGTATCATTTTCATGCAATTCAGCTTGTAGCTCCTTGGAGTTGATTTCGCCATTGATGATCTCAATACCCTCACCAGGAGTTACATTATCGCCTTTCCACTTGAACCAAATATAAAAGTCCACATCGAAATTGGATTCCTTCATAGAGATACGAGTAATTCTGGTGATATAAGCCCCAAAAAGAACATCAGTACGAAACGGCGTATCATTGCTACTTACTGGGACTAAATTCGAGTTTGTATGATCATTAGAAGCTATCTCATGGTGATCAATCATCGAGGATATTGCATAACCCGCGGTCGCAGTTAGGCAAATCAAGAAAATTATCCAGATGGGAACCACCAAGGGATAAATATCTTTCTTTTGAGTCATATCATTAGCCCGTTATCATCCTTGAAGATTTCGCTTCTTTTTCGCTTCACTCAAATTAATTAGTATGTATCACTCTTCTATTTATAATCATCGTTCCCGAGGCACTCTATTTTTTTAAAAAATTAATTAATATTTAACTTTTTGTAATTTTAATATGGATACTAAAATTGCCGGGAGAATATGGTCGGAAATGAGGTTGTCGAAATGATTGCAGTGAACGATGAGCGGTCTTCAAGAGCTTCATGTTTGACTACCTGCCAGAATAGCGATAGAGAGAATGACAGTTGTGCGATTATGTAAGAGCAAAAATAGCGCCAAAGGCTAGAAATATCGCTGGTCATGAATTCCCGAACAGGGGGGGCTTGGAAGCCTCTTCGAATTGAGGGGGCTGGCTCGGTTCATGGTCCGACTCCTTCCTTCAGCCTTTGGCTCAGCGCATTACACAGGCCCCAGTAGCCGGATCATGGGACCCTCCGGAACCTCTCCAGAGTTTGTCTCGTGTGCTCCTCTAAAATCTCCACCACCCTTGGGTTTTCTCCCATCCCCCGCAGGTTCAGATCGACCTCGAATCCGGCCCTCTCAAAGCTGCTTTTCCAGGATTTTGGATCGTCTCCGGCGAGGTCTTTTGTGGCGTGGCCCCCGGCCACCACCAGAAACGGCATCAGCCTCACCTTTGCGACCTCCGCTGCTTTGACTTCGGCCAAAGCCTCCTCCAGCCCCGGAAAGCCGTCGATCGTCCCCAAAAAGACGTTCCTGTGATCCCGCTCCAGGACCCGCGCCATCCGGGCGTAGGCACAGTCAGCGGGGTGGCGGGTCCCATGGCCCATCAGGACGACGGCCGTATCCTTCGGGTCGCGGGGGCTTGTCACCACCTTGCCGTCGACTGTGATCCGATCAAACTCCGGGGCGAGGGCCTCTGACACTGCATCGAAATCCCGGCCGCTGGCAAGGAGGGGCATCCCCATCTCCAGGTTCCTGAAGCCGAACTTTCCCCGGACGGACCCGAGGGCCGAGACGAGGAATGCTGCCTCGTGAAACTCAGAGCCTGGGGCGACGGCGAGGGACTGGACGACGACGTCGGCGTAGCCCTCGTCGAAAAGCTCCGCCAGAGCCGCCAGGGGGCTTTGGACGTAGACCCCCTCGCCTTTCGCGAGCTTTCGCCTGATGAACTCGGAGGTGAAGGCGATCACGACCTCGGACCCCGGAAACTCGCGCTTGTAGACTGTTCTGATGCTCCTGTAAGTCTTCCTCGCCTCGGGGTCGAGGCTTCCATAAGCCATCAGGACGATGGCTGGCGGTTCATCGGCCTCCAACTCTTCAAACCTCCTTTTTTAAAGGGATCTGTCCGCGGGACCATTGAGCCTTTTCAATCGTCGAAGGGCTCCTCCACTCCTCGCCCCTCGAAGATCTCAGCAAAGGTCCTGAGGGATGGCGCAAGGACCCTCGTCTGGCCGATGGCGGCGGCGATGAAGATCACGTCCAGGATCTCGTCCCGGGTGGCTCCGGCCCCGAGGGCGGCGTTGATGTGAACCTTGAGACACTTCTCAGCCCCGGCCCCGGCGGCAGCGGCGATGGTGACCAGCTCTGCGGTCCTGGCGTCCAGGCTCTCCGGCCTCATGGCGTAGAAGTCCTTGAGGCTTGAGAATACGAAGAACTCGGGCCTCTCCCTCATGATCCTGAGGATCGGCGGGACGCAGCCGAAGAGCTCCTCGCTATCCTCCAGGATGTCCTCCCCCATGGAATCGGCGCTCTCCAGGAACTTTCGGATTCGATCTTTATTTTCGGGCTTCATCCCTCTTTCGTCCGTCCGATAGATTGATAAAACCTATCCGGAGAAGGCCGACCGAAAGGCTCGTCATCGAGACCATCGCCCCCGAATCATCCGCTCTTCCTCCCTCAGCCTCTCTTCTTCCCTCTCCCTCCTCCTCGCGGCCGAGATCAGGATGACGGCTGCAATTATGACCGATCCGAAGAGGGCGACGGAGGAGATCAGAACTGCCGATATCACCTTCTCAAAGAATCCGCTGCCGACCGCCAGGACCACCTCGGGCCCCTCTCCTCTTCGGGAGTACCACGCCGCCATCCTGTAAGTTCCAGGATGATCGATGGCGAAGGCGGCGATCGACCTGCCCGAGCGGCCGCCGAAGCTGTAGCTAAAGCTTCCTTTCGGCGAGCTGAGATCCACCTTTTCGCCAGAAGAGAGGTCTTTCACCTCGATCTCAAGCCCCTCGGGGACCTCATCTCCCGTCGAGTACAGCCGGCCTCCTGAGACGCTCAGGTTCTCGTAGAAGATGGTGTACTCGCCGACCTCCAAGAGGTCGAGGTCCTTTGTCCCCGGCGCAGTCATCTGGATGACGTCGTCGCCTATCCCCGATATCGCCGAAAATACGGCCCATCCGAAGATCAAAAATCCAGCCACCACGATCAGGGCTGCGAGGACCAGATCTCGTCGACCCGAAGAGGCGAGGGATTCGTTCACGTCCATTTCTCCCTACTCTCCATGGTCGATGAACCTATATGAAATATTTGAAGTTGGCCGCCATCCATCTCTCGGCGGCCCGAGCCCTCAGCCCTCACCCCACGAAGTCGTAGTGCCTGTACCCGTCCCCGTCGATCTCGATGAGGGCGAACTCTCCCGACGGGGAGATCACGCTCTCGCCCCTCTCCCCCTCGTGGAGGAGCTGGTAGTCCGCAAGGCCGATCTCGACCCTTTCACCGAGCTTTTCGAGGATCTCTCCCCTGGTCATCGATTCGACGCCTGGCTGCACCAATCCGGAGAAGAATGCGGCAGAGCAGCCGCTGCCGTAAGAGCCGAGTCCTATCCGCATCCCTGGGGTGAGGAGTCCCTGCTCAAGAAGGCTCGCAAGACCGAGGTATATCGAGCCTGTATAGATGTTTCCCACCACCGACGATATGAGGGTGGAGGGTCTGACCTTCGTTCCGTAGGCCTCCAAAAACTTCGCCAACTTCGAGAACCTTCTCCTGTAATCGCCTTCGGCGGAGAGGTACGCCTTCTGGCCCGAAAAGTCCTCGGCCCTCGGCTCCGGCCCCATCTCCTCCTCGATCCCCCGCCACCTTGGCAGGTCCCTCCACTCTCGTCGGAGGATCGATGCTGCCGCGTACTCCGCCATCCGAGGGTAGGGGATGTGGAATATGATGTGGTCGAGATGGTCTGATATGCATTCTCCGTCCTCAAGCCGGATCGTCCCGCGACCGAGGGCCCTCTTCTTGAAGGAGCAGAAGGCGCCGTCCATCGCCGCCAGGTAGCAGAGGTTGCTGTACTTGCCGTTCACCACAGCGCACCTCATCCCGATGGGCCGAAAGAAGTCGTTCTCGTCCCGCGTGAAGACCCCCATCACCGGGTCGAGGGCCAGAAGCCTCGGGTTTCTTTTGACCAAGAGGGCGACGGAGCCCGCCCCCTGGGTGTACTCGCCCGGAGAGCTCAGCTCGTACCGGGCGATGTCCGTCGCCACCACGATCCCCACCAGTTCTCTCCTCCGGCCGGATGCGTCGTCGGCACCGCCGAGATCGTTCTCATCCTCCTCATCCTCCGCCCGCCGCCAGTATGCGGCGTTCTCCAGGGCGTGGGTCGCCGCGATGCAGGCCGACTTGAACTCGACGGTGGAGCACTCCTGAAAGGAGCCGGGGCCAAAGACCCGTTCCAGCATACCGATGACGTAGGTCCCGATCGCCTTCGCCTCGTCGACGCCGGACTCGGTCCCGACGTAGATCCTTCCGACCTCCTCGGGCAGAAGGTCGTTTTTCCGCATCAGTTCAAGGACCGAAGATGCGGCCATGGTGGCGGCGTCCTCGTGGGCGTCGGGGACCGCCATCTTCTCGACGCCGATCCCCAGGGCGAGCTTCGCTGGCTCGATCCCCCTCGCCTCAGCGAACTCGCCGAGGGTCGATATGAAGAGCTTCGGCACGGTGACTGCGATGTTGTCGATCCCGACGGTTGATTTTGGTTTTGTCATGGTGATCTCCTCAGGTGAAGGGCATGCCGGTTGAGATGGGCACCGATCGTATTTATCGGCCTTGGGTTCGTCTAGTCATCCGCCATCCGGCAAGGTCTATATCTGATCCGCCCGCCCTCTTATCGAGGAGTTCGCCATGATGGAAGAGATCGAGCGCCTGGTGGAGAGGTTTGAGGGGTCTGAAAGAGGGGGAGCGGAAAGATGCTGCCTCGATATTGAAAAGGTACGCCGCGGGCGAGATGAACTTGGATGAGCTCCACTGCGCTTTTCTGGACTAGGGGCCGATACCGATGCCCTCAAGGTGCACCATGTACCCCAAGCCGAAAAAGAGCCCCAAAGCGGAGGAGGCCCTTCGGTCCCTAATAAAAGAGAAGATTCCGGGCCTTTGACGACAGCCTTTGATCTTCTGCAAAAACCGGGCCTTCACTTTTTCCATCCTCTCTTCGATCAGGTATTTTCGCCGTCGTACTTCGCCGTTTTCTGGATCTTTTAAATAGAATCAGATCCAAACCCCATCATGAAAATTGTTCTGAGGAGATGAGATGGCCCCGGAGGTTGTGAAGATCCCGAGGATGGAAAAGAGGGAGTACGACCGGCTGATCGAGGAGGAGCACGTATGCAGGATCGCCTTCAAGGGAGACAGATACCCTTACATCGCCCCCTTCGTCTACGTCTTTGACGGCCGGTTCATGCACTTCCTCTCGACGAAGTATGGCAAGAAGATCGACTTCTTCCGGGAGGACCCTTACGTCTCGGTGGAGGTGGAACGGTACGCTCCCGACCTCGCTAGCTCCCGCTTCGTCACTCTTCGGGGCCGGGACGTCGAGGTCGAAGACCTCGGGGAGAGGAGGGCGATCCGGGTCCGGTTCGTAGACCTGATGAGAAGAAAGAACCTTTCGAGAAACGTCCTCTCCGCCCTCGGCCACTCTCCCACCGACCCCCTCGACTCGATCGTCGAGGAGGAGAGGTCCCTCGTCTGGAAGCTCGTCGAAGTGGAGGAGATCGTGGGGCTGAAGGACAGAGAGAGAATCTGATCTCGCCGTCGGCTGCAGTCTTGGGCTCCATCGGCCGAAAGATGCGGCCCGGGATCGGGGGCGTCGAGATGATGCGCCCGACCCGCCGACGGCGAGGACGTTAATTCGCCCCTCAGGAAGACCTTTTTGAGATGGCATAAAGAACCGAAACCAGGACCACGATTGAAAAGAGGAGCTTTGCGACAGCTATAATTATTCTCCGTTCGATGAGGGGCCATGAAGAAGTCGTTGAAGACGGGGTTATGCTTTGGGCTGACGTCGGGGATCATCACCACCCTGGGACTGATGGTGGGGCTCAACTCCGGCACGGGCTCGAAGCTTGCGGTGATCGGCGGGATACTGACGATAGCCGTGGCCGACGCCTTCTCCGACGCTCTTGGAATACACATATCCGAGGAGGCTGAGAACGCCCATTCGACGCGGGAGGTCTGGGAGTCGACGGCGTTCACCTTCGCGTCCAAGTTCATGGCGGCATCGACCTTCATAGTGCCGGTCCTCCTCTTCGACCTCGCCATGGCGATGGTTGTGAGCCTGATGTGGGGCTTTGCCGTCCTGGGGGTTCTGAGCATCCTTTTGGCTAAAGAGCAGGAGAAGGAACCCTGGAAGGTGGTGGGGGAGCATCTGTTCATCCTGGTGGTGGTGGTCGTCGCCACCGACCTCGTCGGCTCCTGGATAGGAGCCGTTTTCGGTTAAGCTGATGGAGGTGGGTTCAGTCCGCATGCAAAAGCTCCCGGATCGGCCTCTGGACCTGGTCATGCCCTCGAAAGATCCCCTCCCTCCGAAAGAGATTCATAGGATCACATCGACGGATTAGTGGAGATGTAGTGATGGAGGTGATCGTCAAGAGGTCGGCCCGGCGGAAGAAGACCGTCCAGGCCCGGATGGTGGACGGCACCCTGGTGGTGATGGCGCCGGCCTCGATCTCGGAGCGGGAGCTGGCCGAGCACATATCCAGCCTCAAGGCCCGGATGGAGCATAGAATGGGAGGAAGGGACGACGACCACCTGGAGAAGAGGGCCGAGCATCTGAACCGGAAGTACTTCGACGGCTCCCTCCGCTGGAGATCGATATGCTACTCCGACCGGCAGATGAAGAGGTTTGGGAGCTGCACCATCGAGGACGGGACGATCAGGATCAGCTCCCGGATGAGAGATCTTCCCCAGTGGGTCGAGGACTACGTCGTCGTCCACGAGCTGGCCCACCTTCTGGAGCCGAGCCACAACAAAAGGTTCAAGGAGCTGGTGAGAAGGTACCCCCTCACCGAGAGGGCCATCGGCTTTCTCTTCGCCCTCGATGTGGAGGAGCGGCGAAGAAAGCGGGCCGAGGGCGGTCCTGAGCTATCGTGACTTCTCTTTTGCTCCGTCGATATCGTAGGGCTCAGAATATGGGGGGAATTTTTTCCCCCACGCGGAAGAGGTCGCGTAGAAAAGGTCGCGTAGACGAGGTCACTTCAGCTGGATCTTCGTCAACCTCTCCTCGGGTTTGGTCTCTCTCTTTGGTATCTCGAGCTCAAGGATCCCGTCCTTCATCTTGCCTTCAACCTTCGACGGATCTACCTCTTCGGGGAAGTTGATCGTTCGATGACAGGAGCTATAGGTCCGCTCCCTAGGGAGGCAATTCTGAGACCGCTCCTCCTCTTCGGACTTCTTTTTTGGTACGTGTTCATTGGTCATCGGTTAAGGATCGGTTTAAATAGTCCCGCTGATTTTTAATGCCTCTTCCAATATGCCTGCAATAGCATAACTTTATTAATAACATGTAGCTACTATAGACCACTGATATATAATTCACCGGGGGTAGCATCCATGGTCTCTCGTTACTTAAAAGTGGATATCGACCTGATTATGATGGAACTCTGTGCTCTGTTTCCTCCTGAATGGCTTAGAGATAAGGCGAAAGAGACAGGTTTAATAAAGCGCGAGCGTAAGATCGATCCGGTTTATATGTTCTGGTCGTTATCGATAGGCTATGGGGTCTTTCTTCAACGGACTCTTGCCGCTCTGAAGCGCGACTATGAGATATTTTCTAATCAGATTTTGAGCGATAGCAGCTGGTACTACAGGTTCACTCCAGAG
>CAZHAO010000058.1:5219-9617 GCA_964530375.1 uncultured Methanotrichaceae archaeon | reverse complement strand
GGAAGGCTCTCTCTCGCGGCCCTGGAGGGTCTGGAGAAGAAAGAGAGGGACCGGGCGAGGAGGATGGTGAACATCTTTTCCGACATCGTCGTCGATACCTTCCGCCTGGAGAGGAGCGATGGAGATGAGGAGAAGGTCCTCCTCGGCTGGAGGGATTTTGCGAAAAGGGACCTCTCGCCCCTGGACGAGGCGGTGGTGGGATTTTTTGCCGACCTCTGGGGGGTGGACCTTCCTCCATCGGACCATCCCGAGTCGAAGATGCTCCTCTCGATCTTTCGCTGGGGCGTCAAGGATAGGTCGAAGTGGCCGAGGCAGTGCATGCAGATGGCGAGGGTCCTCTGCCCCCTGGAGCCGGGGCTCCTCGGCTCCGGCGAGGTTCCATCCATCGAAGGGCTGGGAGGAAACGCCCAGTCGGCCCCGCTATCGGGGCTCGCCTCGGATCTTGAGCCGGATATCTATCGAGAGGCGCTATCGGTTCTGGGCCTCGATGGGGACCTGGTGCGCTGGTACCGGGACCAGAGCTACAGCATAGTGATCAGGCCGACGATCCGCGCAAGAGAGAGCTGGTACCCCTCAAGCCTCGTCAAGTGGCGGATCTCAGACCCACCGAGCGAGCTGGACGTCGCCTACTCGTTGAGCCTTGCGCCCCGGCTCGTACCAGGCGTCACCACCTATCGGCGGGTGCAGGAGTGCTGCGGGATGGCGGCGGGAGGCGAGAGGGTCCCGGACCTTCTCGTCGTCCTGGACAGCAGCGGCTCCATGGGCGGCCACCGCCGGGGGACGAAGACCCATGCTGCGACCCTGGCCGCCCTCAAGGCTAGCGGCTTCGCCCACGCCCAGGGGGCGGAGGTGGCGGCGATCAGCTTCAGCGACCGGCTTGTGGTTCAGGAGTGGACGAGGGACCTCTCCGCCGCAGAAAAGGTTCTCGTCCAGCACCTGGCGTCTCGGACCCACATCCCCGGCGAGGAGGTGCTGAGTCTGGCGAAAGCGAGGCCCGGCTGCCTCGTCCTCTGCATCACCGACACCCACATCCAGAACCTCTACAGCGAATGGGGCTCGATAAAGGAGGCGGCGGCCATCGGCAGATTCGTCCTCTTCTCCATCGACGAGGCGAACAAGAACAAGCAGGTGGACGAGGCCCTCGGCGACCTCGGGGCCGTCTACCGGATCAACCGGCTCGAAGACCTGTTGTCTTTGGTCATCGAGACGGCCGAGGAGGCCTATCGGCCCCGGGAGCCCCTGCAGGGGCGGCAGAGCGGGGAAAGTTTTATCTCCTCTTAATGAATGGGGACAGGCTGAAGTGCCGGGGTAGGGTAGCTGGCCATCCTTTGGGACTGTGGATCCCATGACCCGGGTTCGAATCCCGGCTCCGGCCTTTAATTCATCGGCAAATTTCTTCGCCTTCACCTATCCGACACCATCTTATCGCCCTCCGACCATCCCGCCCCGATGAACCCCGACAAGTCGATGAGATCCTCGCCTTCCATTCCGCCCAGAAGGAGGCGATCGCCGCCCGCCTCGCCGACTTTCGGCGGATCTGGGCCCTGGGCACAGACAGCGACCTCTTCGCTGAACTCGCCTTCTGCATCCCCCCCGTTTCGGGCGAGAGGTCCGGCGTCTTCTGGGACCAGCTCGCACCCCGCTGAGGAGGATCGGTTTGAACGAGAGGATGGGGGAAGATCCGACCCAAAGGCCGCAGGGATCGATCCGAGTTTATCCTCTGACCAGACGCCACCGATCAATCCTCACCATGAGGGCATCCTTCCTAAAGATCGAAACCCCTTTATCGTTGGTGACAATATAAATATCTTCTAAGTTGAGACGGGAACGGGTATCTTGAACTGGTTGAGCGTGGTGGTTTGATATGCCGATAATAGCCGATCACATAAGGGCCCTGAAGGACGAGTCCCCCCGGGTCCGCCAGGTGGCCGCCTCTGCCCTCGGCCACATGGGGGACTTGAGGGCCGTCGATCCCCTCATCGAGGCCCTCAGAGACGAGGACGTGATGGTCCGCCAGGCGGCCGCCTCTGCCCTCGGGAATATAGGCGATCCGAGGGCGCTGGAGCCCCTCGCCGAGGCCCTCAAGGATAAGGACTGGTCCGTCCGATGGCAGGCCGCCCCCGCCCTCGGCAGCATAGGGGACTCGAGGGCCGTCGACCCTCTCGCCGAGGCCCTCAAGGACGAAGACCCCATGGTCCGACGGCAGGCGGCCCTGGCCCTGGGCCGAATCTCCGATTCGAAGACGACGAAGCCTCTGACGGACCTCGCCTCAAAGGATGAGGACCGGTGGGTCCGGGAGGCGGCCGCCGAGTCCCTCGGCAGGATCGGCGATCCCCGGGCCGTCGATCCCCTCATCAGGGCCCTCCAGGACGACCATTACGGCGTCCGCTGGAGGGCCGCCCAGGCCCTCGGCAAGATCGGCGATCGAAGGGCCATCGATCCCCTCGCCCGCCTGGCCGAAAAGGATGAAACCGAGGCGGTCCGAAAGACGGCGGCAGAGGCCCTGGAGCGGCTGGGGGCGGGCTGACCCCCATCGTCCCAAGGAGGTTTTCAAGGATGTTTTACCATCGACAAGATGACGGATATAAAGAGGCCCTGGAGGGGATCCTCCAGAAGACCCTGGTCTACGGCAAAGAGACTCTGCTGACGGAGTTCAGGCTATCGGAGGGAAGCCTCCTCCCACGGCACAGCCACCCTCAGGAGCAGACCGGCTATCTGGTATCGGGGAGGATAACCCTCTTTATAGGCGACGATGAGTTCGAGGCCCGGCCCGGCGACAGCTGGTCTATACCGGGGGATCTCGAACACGGCGCCATGATCCTCGAAGATTCTGTGGCCATCGAGGTATTCTCTCCCGTCCGAGCCGACTACTTGCCAGGAACCCGTTGAAAAATGAAGCTTCAGGGACGGAGGCGTCATCCTCGGCTTGACTATCGCGAGTCCCCTCCGGCGTAGTCCTTCAGCCGTCGGATGGCGTCGTACCTCTCCCTCTTCTCCAGCTTCGCGTTCTCCACCGCCTCTTTTAAGGTAGTTATCGAATGGTCGAAGGTCTCCCGGTCGACGGGATAGGGGTGGCCGTCTTTTCCGCCGTGGGCGAAGCTGTACTTCGCCGGATCCTTCCAGGAGGTCTCGGCCCCGTAGATCAGCTCCGAGATGAGGGCTAAAGCCCTGATCCTCTTCGGCCCCATCCCCTTGAGGGCGATCAGATCCTCGTACCTCTCGGGCTGGATCTCGCTGGCGATCTCCAGGGCCCTGACCCCGTCCTTTCCGAGATCTGCCGGAAGAACCTGGTGGCGGGGAGGAAGGGTCAGATCAGGATGAACCGTTGGCGCGAACTTTGGCCTCTTCGACGTCCCCGAAAAGTCCCCGAGGGTCCTCTGGCCGGTGTGCCTCAAGAGATGGGAGGGGCCGTCCCTCACCAGGTCCAGAGTGACATCCCTGTTCTCCCTGCTCTCCGAAGAGGTGAGGTCTAAAACGGCGTCCAGCCTCTCCTGGGAGCAGATGGCGGCGTGAGGCTCCTCGACATAGCTCGCCACCCGGTCGGAGAGCCAGTGGTACCTCCTGGCGCGGCTCTCGTTCATCCCCTGCTGAACGACGGCCCAGCTCCCCTCCTCGGTGAAGATGAGGACGTGATGGTAGAGCTGGTATCCGTCCTGCACCAGGGCGTTGTCCACCTTCGCCGCCATCCTGCTGGCGAGCTTCAGCTCTGTGATCTTCTCCGACGACATCTCGAAGATCTCTCCCGCCTTCTGGATATCGATCGGCGCCCTTCTGCCGCACTTGCCCTTGCCACCGGCGACCCCGATCCCGTGGACCTCGGGTTTTATCGCCAGCTTCAGGGCTCCCGTGGTGGTGGTCGTCGTCCCGGAGGAGTGCCAGTCGAACCCCAGAACGCAGGAGAGGGCCTGGAACCAGCAGGGATCGGATAGACGGCGGAGAAGCTCTTCGCTCCCGTATTCGTATATCACGGCCTCCACCACCGCCCCCGCCAGCTTCACCATCCTCTTGAAGAGCCAGGGAGGGGCCCGCCCTCCGTGGAGGGGAAGGTTTGCAACCCCCGTTCTCATATCAGCCACCCAACCCGCTCACGCCACAGGAAACGATATCTTCGCAACGCCTCAGGCTTGTTATTCGGCATTTCGTTATTCGGCATTGATCGATCTTGAAACCTTCGATCTGGCTTTCTCCTCTCGATTATCATCTCATATGATCAATTTGATAAAAATCATCCTTTATTCATAAGGGTTGATAGAAAAAAGGAAGAATCGGGCCGTTAATGCTGGGGGCATCCGGATTTCAAAAATTTTGTATATTCATTTGGCCTATGCGCACAGTTTTTGGAGGCTCAGGCTGTGGCCTCATCATGATGGAGAGGATCCGGCCGCTGAAAATGCCCTC
>CAZHAO010000058.1:0-5119 GCA_964530375.1 uncultured Methanotrichaceae archaeon | reverse complement strand
ATAATTGGAGCTGCCACCTTATAAGCTTTTATACAATCCTCCCTCGTCAATCCGGACGCGTCCCTCGTCTCCGTCAGGACGCCGCTCTGATCTCGCCGATATGAGCGATTCGAGCCGGACGGAGGGCGAAGATGCTTCCGGAGGGGCCGAGACTTGGCTTGATAACTTCGACCATCGACCATCGACGAAACCTTTATATATTAACCAGAGGTTACTAACAAGAAATTACCTTTTGAGTGATCGTTTTGGATCCCGTCGAGATTCTGGACATACTGGGGAACGAGAACCGCAGGAGGATACTCCAGCTCCTCTCCTTCCGCCCCTTCTACTTCAATGAGATGGCAAAGAGGCTCGACCTCGGCCCGAAGGCGGTGATAGACCATCTGGAGATGCTGGAGCGGGCGGGCCTCGTCGAGTGCTACCGGGACGACCGGCGCCGGAAGTACTTCAGGATAGCCGATAACGTCGTCTTAGAGGTGACCTTCTCGCCTCATTCCTACGGGATCAGGACATATCGGCCTACGATCTCTTCGAATTCTGCCGCCCAACCTTCCGCCGCTCCGTCTCGAAGCTCATCGGACCAGGGATCGTTGGAGCTGGAGGAGATCTGCTCTCGGCTCCGAGATCTGGAGGAGAAGAGGCTCCGGCTGAGAAGGCTTTTGGAGGAGATCGACTCCGAGGAGATGCTGATCAAAAGGATGGCCACAGGGCTCATCGAGGGCGAAGCCGCCGACGAGCTGGAGGCCGAGATCCTCATGCTCCTCGTCGCCGGCGAATCGAGGGCACAACCCCTGGCTAGAAGGCTCGGCATGCCCCAGGCCGTGGTGGAGGAGCGTCTCAGGGGGCTCGCTCTCCAGGGGAAAGTTCAAAAGCGGAACGACGCCTGGACGATATAAACGATTCTGGATATCGATCAGCATGAACAAGACCATCACACTCAGGGTGGCGGAGGCCTATCACAGGGACGTCGGCCGGGGGATCGCCAGGCTCTCCTCGGACCTGATCCGGGAGATGGGCGTCGAGGGCGGAGGGGTGTTGGAGATCCTGGGCAAAAAGAGCATCTACGCCGTCGCCTGGCAGGCCTCGCCCAAAGACTCCCCCGACGTCATCAGGATAGACGGAAACCTTCGAAGCAACCTCGGCGTCGGAATAGACGACAAAGTCGCCGTCAAAAAGAGCGAGGCCCGGCCCGCCAAAAGGATCGTCGTGGCGCCCACCACCAAGACCAGGCTCATCGGCGGTCCCCAGTACCTCCAAAGGATCCTCCTCGGCAGGCCGATAGTGAAGGGCGAGCAGCTGAAGGTCGAGATGATCTCCTCGTCCCTCGGGTTTGTTGTAGTGAGCACAGCCCCGAAAGGGCCGGTGGTCGTCGCCGCCGAGACGGAGATCAAGATCCTGAAGGAGACGCTCGAGGAGATGGCGGTAAGAGACGTCTCCTACGAGGACATAGGAGGCCTTTCAAGAGAGATCAGGATGGTGAGGGAGATGATCGAGCTTCCCCTCCGCCATCCCGAGATATTCCAGAAGTTGGGGATAAGGCCGCCCCAGGGCCTCCTCCTCTTCGGCCCGCCGGGGACCGGAAAGACCCTGATCGCCCGGGCGGTGGCCAGCGAGACCGAGGCGAACTTCATAAACATCAGCGGCCCCGAGATCACCTCGAAGTTTTACGGCGAGTCCGAGAAGAGGCTCCGGGAGATCTTCGAGGAGGCAGAGAGGGATTCGCCATCGGTCATCTTCATCGACGAGATCGACTCGATCGCCCCGAAGAGGGAGGAGGTGGCGGGCGACCTGGAACGGAGGGTGGTGGCTCAGCTTTTATCCCTCATGGACGGCCTCGCCTCCCGGGGCGAGGTGATCGTCATCGCCGCCACCAACAGGCCCAACTCCCTCGACCCGGCGATCAGGAGAGGGGGAAGGTTCGATCGGGAGATTGAGATCGGAATCCCCGACAGAAACGGAAGGCTCGAGATCCTCTACGTCCACACGAGGGGGATGCCCCTCGCCGATGAGGTGGACCTGGAAGCGATCGCTGAGATGACCCACGGCTTTGTAGGAGCCGACCTTGCCTCCCTCTGCAAAGAGGCGGCGATGCACACCCTGAAGAGGCTGATCCCGGACCTCGACTCCGAGGAGTCGATACCGATCAGGGTCCTCGACGGCCTGAAGGTGACTGAGGATGACTTTCGGTTCGCCCTCAAGATGATCGAGCCCTCCGCCATGAGGGAGGTCTTCGTCGAGGTGGCAGAGGTCCATTGGCACCAGGTCGGAGGGCTCGACCGGGCGAAACAGGAGCTGTTGGAGGCTGTCGAGTGGCCCCTCAGGTATCCCGAGGCCTTCGAGTCGATCGGGATCAGGCCTCCTCGGGGAGTTCTCCTCTTCGGTCCTCCGGGGACTGGAAAGACCCTCCTTGCCAAGGCCGTGGCCACCGAGAGCGGCGTAAACTTCATCTCCGTGAAAGGTCCGGAGCTCTTGTCGAAGTGGGTTGGCGAGTCGGAACGGGCGGTGAGGGAGGTCTTCCGGAAGGCGAAGCAGGCGGCTCCATCCCTCATATTCTTCGATGAGGTGGACTCTATGGCGCCCGCCCGGGGGTCAGGCCTCGACTCTCACGCCACCGAGAGGGTGGTGAGCCAGATTTTGACGGAGCTGGACGGCGTAGTCGAGCTGAAGGACGTGGTGGTCCTCGCCGCCACCAATCGGCCGGACCTGGTGGACCCGTCGCTCCTCCGTCCAGGCCGGTTCGATAGGCTGATAAGAACCCCGGTGCCCGACGGGGAGGCGAGAGAGAGGATCTTCGAGATCCACCTCTCGGGGATGCCCCTCGCCGGGGACGTCTCCGTCGCCGAACTATCGGAGATGACGGAAGGATGGACCGGAGCCGACATCGAGACCCTCTGCCGGGAGGCGGGGATGATCGCCCTGAGGGAGAACATAGTTCCAGGGATGAGAAGGGAGGATCTGATCCTCGACCGGATCCTGGTGGAAGGGCGCCACTTCCGGGAGGCCTTTCTTAGGGCGAAGCCTCACCTCACTCCGGAGATGGCGGCCGATTATCAGAGGGTTATGAAAGAGTTTGAGGTGTAAAGAAGATTGACTTTCGAAGATCAGCGATCTCAGCATCAGTTATATAGGTTAGAAGGTCTCAGTATGAGCGAGAGGGCCGATATTTTGTTGGACGACGAAAAGAAGGATCTGTTGGGGAGCACCGAGTTCGAGGAGACCAGCAGCGTCAAGGTGCCCGAGAGCCTGATCGACCAGGTGATCGGCCAGGACGAGGCGGTGGAGGTGATAAAAAAGGCGGCCCACCAGCGCCGCCACGTGATGCTCATCGGCTCGCCGGGCACAGGCAAATCGATGCTGGGACGGGCCATGAGCGAGCTTCTGCCCATAGAGGAGCTCCAGGACGTTCTGGTCTACAACAACGCCGAGGACAACAACAACCCCAAGGTGAGGGTGGTCCCTGCGGGAAGGGGGAGACAGATAGTGGACGCCCACAAGCTGGAGGCGCGAAAGAAGACCCAGACCAGGAACATGTTCTTCATGCTGATCATGATGGGCCTCCTCGTCTACGCCTACTACACTGGCCAGCTCCTCTTCGGGATCATAGCCGCGGCCCTGATATTCCTCTCCATGAGGTACCTCATCCCCAAGGACGACACCCTGGTGCCGAAGCTCCTCGTGGACAACAGCAAGCAGAAGAAGGCTCCTTACGTCGACGCCACGGGGGCCCACGCAGGAGCTCTCCTCGGCGACGTCCGGCACGACCCCTTCCAGTCCGGCGGCCTTGAGACCCCCAGCCACGATAGGGTCGAGTGCGGCGCCATCCACAGGGCCCACGGGGGCGTCCTCTTCATCGACGAGGTGAACACCCTGAGGCTCGAGTCCCAGCAGAGCCTCCTCACCTCCTTGCAAGAAGGGGAGTACCCGATAACCGGTCAGTCTGAGCGGTCCTCTGGAGCCCTGGTCAGGACCGACCCCGTCCCTTGCGACTTCGTCATGATCGCCGCAGGAAACCTCGACGCCATGGCCGGTATGCACCCGGCCCTCCGGTCCAGGATCAAGGGGTACGGCTACGAGGTCTACATGAGGGACACCATGGACGACACCGTCGAGAACCGGGAGAAGCTGGTCCGGTTCGTCGCCCAGGAGGTTATAAGGGACGGCAAGATCCCCCACTTCACCAGGGACGCCGTCGCCGAGATCGTGAGGGAGGCGAAGAGGAGGGCCGGGAGGAAGGGCCACCTCACCCTCCTCCTGAGAGACCTAGGCGGCCTGATAAGGGTGGCCGGCGACGTCGCCCGTTCCGAGGGATCGCCCTTCACCGAGACAAGGCACGTCATGGAGGCGAAGAAGATGGCCCGGTCTGTCGAGCAGCAGGTCGCCGACATGTACCTCGAGAGGAGGAAGGACTACAGCATGTTCAAGAACGCCGGAGCCGAGATCGGCAGGGTCAACGGCCTCGCTGTCGTCGGCGACTCGGGGATAGTCCTCCCCATCATGGCCGAGGTGACGCCCGCCCAGTCTAAGGAGGAGGGAAAGGTGATCGCCACCGGAAGGCTCCAGGAGATCGCCAAGGAGGCGGTCCAGAACGTCTCGGCCCTGATAAAGAAGTTCCTCGGCGAGGATATCACCAACAAAGACGTCCACATCCAGTTCATAGGGACCTACGAGGGGGTCGAGGGGGACAGCGCCTCCATATCGATAGCAACCGCCGTGATATCAGCTCTCGAGAGCGTCCCCATCAAGCAGAACATAGCCATGACGGGATCCCTATCGGTGAGGGGGGACGTCCTCCCCGTCGGCGGCGTCACCCAGAAGATCGAGGCCGCGGCCCAGGCAGGGATCACCACCGTCCTCATCCCCAAGTCCAACGAGGGGGACGTCTTGATCGACGAGACCTTCAAGGACAGGATCAAGATCATCCCCGTCACCTCCATCAGCGAGGTCTTCGAGTACAGCTTCTCGGGCCAAAAGCCGAAGCTTCTGGAGAAGCTGAAGAAGTTCGCCGCGGAGAAGAAGCTGGGCATAATCCTGCCAGAGCCGATATCGACTCCCAGCGGTCTGTGATGGTTCTAAGCTTTGAGGTAACCTCCGCCATTCCAGATGGCGGAGGCGTATCTCA
>CAZHAO010000057.1:0-9658 GCA_964530375.1 uncultured Methanotrichaceae archaeon | reverse complement strand
ACCCAGGCCGGTTCGCCCGGCGGGTGAAAGAGGGGAGCGGAACCGAGATGGAGGTCTTCGCCGAGCACCGGGCCGACAGAAACCACCTGGTGGTGGCTGCGGCCTCGATCCTCGCCAAGGTGGAGAGGGACAGGTCGATAAGGGAGATCGAGAAGAACCTGGGCTTGAAGATCGGGAGCGGCTACTCTTCAGATCCGACCACCGTCCTGTTCCTCGAAGAATGGGTGAAAGAGCACGGCGATCTTCCGCCTTTCGCGAGGAAGAGCTGGAAGACCGCCGAAAGGATAAAAGCTAGATTTATATAGACTTCCCGTGGTTGTAAGAGCCGAGGGATAAAATTTGGATATCGAGGACACGCTGCTCATGATTCCAGGGCCGGTCAAGGTGCCCCAGAGGGTGCTCCGGGCCATGTCAAAGCCGATGATAAGCCACCGGAGCGCCGATTTCGAGATGATCTACGAGGACTGCAGGTCGCGGCTCCAAGAGCTCTTCGATTCGAAGAACGACGCCGTGGTCCTGAGCGGCAGCGGGACCGCCGGGATGGAGGCGGCCGTGGGCGGGATCATAGGAAACGGGGATAAGATCGTCACCGCGACCAACGGCAAGTTCGGAGAGAGGTTTACAGAGATCGGCGAAAGGTACGGCACCGCCGTCCCCCTGGACTTTCCCTGGGGCACGCCCTTCGACCTGGACCGGATAGAGGCCGCCCTTGAAGAGGGCGCAAAAGCCATCGCCATGGTCCACAACGAGACCTCCGTCGGGATCGTCAACCCCGCAAAAGAGGTCGGAAAATTAGCCCGCAAGCACGACGCCATATTCATCGTGGACGGCATCTCCTCCGTCGGAGGAAACGAGTTTCTCACCGACGAGTGGGGGATCGACATCGCCATCACCGGATCTCAGAAGTGTCTTGCTGTCCCCCCGGGCCTCGCCATGGTGACGGTGAGCAAGAGGGCGATAGAAAAGCTGGAGAAGGGGAAGGGAGGCTACTACACCGACCTCAAGGCCCACCTCGACAAGGCCGAGAAGAACCAGACGCCCTACACCCCGGCGGTCTCCCTCTTCTACGCCCTCCAGGAGGCGCTGCTTATCGCCGCTGAAGAGGGCTTCCCAGAGAGGCGGGCCCGGATGGCGAGGCTCGCCAAGGGGGTGAGAGAGGCGGCCGGTGCCCTGGAGATCGAGCTCTTCCCCCAGGTGAACGAGCACTCATCCTACTCCAACACCGTCACCGCCATGAAGATGCCCTCCGGCATCACCGACGGCCAGCTTCGAGGAGGGATGCGAAAGCGAGGCGTCGTCGTCTCCGGCGGCCAGTCGGCGCTGAAGGGGAAGATATTCAGGATCGGAACCATGGGCGCCTGCACCGAGGCCGACGTTCTCAGGACTATCCAGACCCTGGAGCTGGTCCTCGAGAAGGAGGGCGTGATATCTCGCCTCGGTGCGGGGCTGGAGGCGGCGAGCAAGGCGATCGACGCGTGAGGACCGCGTCAACATTTTTCTTTTGGTGTCAGCTCTCAGCCGGTTCATCCGTTAACATTTAATAGAGATATCTCTCTTATAACCCCAGGGGTAATTTCAGGATAATCTCAGAAATCGGGTGGGTCGTGAAAAGCTTGAGATCTCCAAGATGTGCACTACTAATTTTTGTCGCAGTCACACTAATTTTGGCTCCGGCGGCTATGGGACAGACGGAAGCCTCCATGAGCCTCCAGCAGGCCGGAACATCAAAGACTCCCTTCAACGTCAACCAACCCATAGTCTACAAAGTTCACCTGACAAATACGATGAACAACCCCATGCGCTACGTGGTGGAGCTGGAGGTCGGGCCCGACTACACCGATTATTCCGCCTCGAAGACGTACACCACAGACGTCAGCCTCACGGCCCACTCATCCTGGGACGTCACCTTCAACGTCAACTTCAGGTCGCCGGAGATGAGCCGCGGCGCCTTCGGCGAATGGGCTTCCTCCGAGAGCGATACCAGCACCTGGGAGAGGAGCTGGTATAGGGCGGCGATAACGCCCCTCGTCGGAGATCCGGTGACCCTGGAGGGGTACGATGACGAGCCGTCCCTTATTAAAATTATCACCGTCTACAAGAACGCCGAGGTCTCCCCGAAGATGGGCACGAGCGATACCCTTTACAGCTATCGGATCGACGTCTTTTCGAGCGCTGAAGACGTGTTGGCCCTCCAGGCCGCCCCCCAGGCGATCGGCCCCTGGATCGACCTGGGAGAGAGAAACTACACCAACATCGGAGCCTGGCAGACTCTGAGATGGGAGAACGTCTCCCTCGACTTCGACTTCATCGGGGCACACTATCGGTTTGTAGGACGAAAGCAGACTGAGACCTTCGAGGGGCCCTTCTGGCCGGTGGAATATGAATACAAAAACGCCAGCGTCGACCCTGCAGACGGATTTTCGGGGACGCCCTTCACCTACTCCCTCGACTTCAAGGGGTCCAAGAACCTGGACGTCGGCCTTAACATCTGGGACATTGATCAGAATGTATTCAGGCTCGTCGAGAAGAAGAGGTACGCAGACGCCACCCTCTGGCAGAGGATGGAGTGGTCTGGCGTCATGCCGAGCGAGACGGTCGGCTCGGAGGGGACTTCCTCCTACTTCTTCAGCTTCAGCTACCCCGACTCCGAGGGGTCCCTCGGCACCAGTCGGGAGGAGGAGGGTAAGGTTTACCTGGGCCCCGAGATCGTCCTGATAAAGTACGAGAACCCCGCCGTCTCTCCGGAGAGGGGAAGCACCATCGCCAGCTACACTTACTCGGTGGACGTCGCAACCGCCCTTCCCGTCTGCGACATCGAGCTTCAGACGAGGGAGCCGGGCTCCACCCTCTGGAGGTCTCAGGGGATCGCCACCTACAACGGCGATCCTCGGATAAGCTGGAGGGGCGTATCCTTCGAGGGTGAAACAGCCGGCAACGCCAGCTATCGGTTCATCCGCGTCGCTTCGCCCCCCACCACCTACTTTGGCCCCGAGATCGTCAAGGAGTCGATCGCAGGATGGGTATCCCCCAAAAACGGGTCTATCGGGTCTTGGGACTCGAGCTTCCATATGCTCGGGGAGAGGCTGGTTAGAACTCCTTTCGTCTATTCGGTGGAGATGGACTCGGCTGAGACGACCGACCCCCTGGTGGTGAGGCTGGAGGTCTACGACCCCCTCCGGAAGGCCTGGATCGAGGCCGGCAACCCTCAGAGCTACAACTTCTCTGAGGGGTCCCTAAACTTCACCATCGACCATCTCCCCTTCGCCGAGCCCTTCCTCGGTGAGTCGAGGTTCAGGTTCCTCTCCGGGACCAGGTTCCTGGATGGGGAGGACGGGTTTGCAGGTCCGAATATGGTGGTCAACTTCAGAAACAAGACCTGGAACGTGACTTACGATAAGGCGCGCGGCGAGTACGTCTACACTTACGGCGTGGATGTCCGCTCATCTTTGAACATATCCGCGGACCTGGTCACCACCATGGACCGGACGGCGTGGACCCTCGCCGACGATCCAAAGGAGTACGCCTCCGAGGCCGCGGAATGGAAGAGGCTGGAGTGGGTTGGCTACCCGTATTATCTGGAGGTAGACTTTTTGCCGGTCGGGGAGTCGATATGAAGAGATTTGCAGCAGTCTTCATCATAATTTCTCTTCTCCTGCCTCTCGCGGCCCAGGCCCAGGGGGTGAGCCCCTCGCCGCCCAAATCGGCGCCGTCGCCGAGCGAGGAAGGTGCCAGCCCGGAATCGAAGAGCAGCAGAAAGATCGTCAAGCTGGACCTGGAGGATATGATCGGGAACCTGGAGAAGTGGAAGCAGGATGACCCCGACAGGTATGAGTACATGAAAAAGCTCCTCCACATACCCTTCGTACCGCCGAAGGACTACGTCCCTCCCACCGTCCTTATATGGTACCCTTCAGGCAAGACCAACATCACCAGAAACGACGAGCTGGACATCTACGCCTACGTCAAGAACGACAACCCCATTGAGGTCCGGTCGGACGTTTACCTCTGGCTGGAGGCGAAAGGTCCTGGGGAGGAGAACTATACCAGGGTCGGGTCCTCGAGGGTGATCCTCGCCAACGAGTATTCAGAGAAGAATAACGTCACCACCAGGGACTGGTCCGGCATAACCCCCTTCGTCGATTCGAAGGTGGTGGGGAACGCCACCTTACGGCTGTGGTCCAACGATATGCACAGCACCTATTATACCGATACCATGTACGCGGAGCCCTTCCAGCAAGACGATTACTACAGCATCCTTGAGCTGGAGCTGGTCAACAGCCCCCCCAGAGCGGAGGCGGAAAGCATCAGGGTCGAGCCGGTCAGGGCCAGGTACAACGATCCGATCCGGTACGAAGCCCGGTTCGTGGACGACGATGGGGACATGATCAACGTCACCCTCCACCTCCTCGACGACCGGGGGATGGAGATCAGAAACGAGACCCAGGACGTGAAGTCCGGGACGAACGTCACCTTCGTGGCCAGCCAGTACGGCTTCTTCGGAGAGGGGGACGCCGGAAAGAACTTCTCTTACCGCTACACCTACGGCGACGGCCTCGACGTCAACGGGACGGACGCTTTCTCGGGGCCGAGCCTTCTGCCCACCCCCAAGATATTCGTCTCGGACAGGACCTTCGACCCCGAAGACGAGAACAGATACTGGTGGCAGAAGTACCGGTTCAGCCTCAAGGTGAAGAACCCCGAGATAGCCAATCTCAGGGTAGACCTCTACACCAGCACGCCGTCCCATCCTGACAGATACCAGGATACAAAGATCATAAACGCCTCCGAAGAGGCTCAGAGCGTCATCTTTGAACTCAGGCCCTTCGACGTATCCGATGCGAACCAGAGCTTCACCTACAGCTTCAGGTACTCGGCGACGGACCAGAACTCTCGAGAGGAGATCGGTGACTTATCTGGTGACAGCATCAACCCGAAGATAGTCAGGTATCCGATATACTCGCTGGTGACGATCGGAAACGTTCTCGCCGTCCTCCTGGCGGCGCTCGTCGGCGGTATCGTCATTGAAAGGAGGTTTTACCGATGAACGGCCTGAACGAGACGATTGCAGGCGCCCAGGCTGTCGAGATATCACCACCTTCAGGCCTGGTGCCCCAGGGGCTGACGAACTTCCTCGCCGAGTTATATTCCAACGGCCTTCTGGGCCTAGCGCTCTTCCTTCTCCTGTTGGCCCTGGGCCTCGCCCTCCACAGGCTGAACATGAAAAGGACCTATGAGAGGGTGGCGGCCACCACCAAAGGCGGCGAGGTCTCTCGAGACGAGCTTCGAGAAGAGATGTTCATCCGTCAGGGCGCGAACTTCAACGCTGCTGCCGTGACCGCCTGGATGCTCCTCTTTGCGGCCTTCGGCTACTTCTACTTCCTGACGCCGGAGATCTTTCCCCGATACAACTATTACCAGGTCCCAGCCCTGGCTTCAGGACCCCTGGGGTTTGCAGCTTTCGGGTTCGTCGTCCTCCTTTTGGCCCTCGGAGCTGCCGCTTTCATCCCGAGGGAGTTTTACGGCTACTACGAGTTATCTCGAAAGATGAAGGTCGCCATCATGCTCACAGGGCCAGTGCTGGCGATCTCCATCTTTTTGTCCGTCCAGCAGGGGACGACATTTCCCCAGGTTGAGCAGGCCTCAAGGCTTCTCGCCTTTCTGGCCCTCTTCGCCTCGGAGCTGGAGCTGCTCTGGCCAGTATACGCCGAGGCCCTGGGAGGGATGAGATGAGACTATGTATCGTCGGAATCGGTGGGTGTGGAGGACATCTGGCGGAGCGGTTCCTCAAAAACCAGGATTTAACCCTTCTAAAGAAATCTCTGGGAGAGCACGTCTCTTTCGGAGGCGTCAAAGGCCTCTGGCTTGAGGCCGACGTCCAGGAGACCGAGAACCAGGACTTCTTCGGCCCCCTGGATAGAGGATGCTATCCCGGCTTTTTCATCCCCCACGACGTCATAGGCTCCGAGTCGAAGACCTCGAAGCTGATCGTCGAACGCTACGGGTACGACGTCAAAAAGCAGGGTTTCATGAGGCAGGCCGAGTTTCTCAAGGCCGTCTTCGAGATCTTCGAGAGCGATGAGGATGTAAAGCGGGCCGCCCTCTCGGAACACGAGTCTGAAAACCCCATCCTCAGATCCGCCTGGGACAGGATACGCCCCTACACCACCCTGGCAGGCTCCAAGGATAACAATAACGGGTCAGAGATGTGCGACGGGATCCTCTTCATAATCTCCCTCGGCGGAGGGACGGGGACCGGCTTCGTCAATCCGGTCACCAGGTACATCAGGAGCGAGAGGCCCGCCTATCCCGTCTTCGTCCTTGGGGTTCTCACCGAAGAGGGGACCGACCCCCAGCAGAGGGCGAAGGAGGCGAAGAGGGACTTGGGAGCCACCATCTCCCTCTACGATCTTTTGACCAAGAGGGTCGGGGTGGGGGTGGACGGGGTCATAGTGATCGACAACCAGATCATGGTGGAGAAGTTCGGCCAGGACTATTCCGCCATCGACGACTACATCCACCAGGCTATGAGGCCTTTCGTTGCCGGACGCCACTATCCCGGGGAGGACCCGCCGAGCCTCGCCATGAGGGAGAAGTTCATAGAGGGGCTGGACAGGCCCCCCGTCCTCGTCCCCTGCTACTGGCGGGAGAAGAGGATAAAGGACCCCGAGGAGAACCTGGTAAAAAGGGCCCTCTCCGAGGGGAGGCTCTTCGGATGTGATCCCGCCAGGGCCGAGATGGCTTACGTCTTCACCAGGGGGTTTGTGAGCCTCGACA
Source organism: uncultured Methanotrichaceae archaeon (assembly GCA_964530375.1). Classification (GTDB taxonomy): domain Archaea; phylum Halobacteriota; class Methanosarcinia; order Methanotrichales; family Methanotrichaceae; genus Methanocrinis. Next base: position 2,884 of record CAZHAO010000057.1, on the reverse strand, counting down.
AGATCGTGGAGGCGGTGGCGCGGCAGACAGGCCTTGCCGAAGATCGGATCGAGCCCTGGAGGAAGCTGGGGGAGAACCACGCCGACGAGATCCTGATCCTCCTGCGAAACCCCTACGGTGAGGAGAGGGGATGCGAGGTGAAGGGAAACCTCGAATATCGGCTTCACAGGGTGATCAGGATGGCCCTCAGGTACATGGACGATCCCGAGAGCAACTTGGTCTCCGAGGGGATGCCGGACCCGACGAAACGGGCCCTTGAGGACTACTTCTACGGGGACGGCGGGGTGCGGGACCGATTGAAGGAGGGGCTAGAAAGGATCGAGAAGGGTGATAAGCCCTTCTTCCTCGACGAGCGGAGGATCTTCGAGAGGTCGAGCCGGGACTCCGGCATCGCCGAGCTTCATGGGGTCGGTCGTAAAGTCGGCGACGATGAGATCCGGAGGCTCGTGGAGGAAGAGGTGAGAAAGGTCCTCGCGGAACGGGGCATCTGAACCTTGGAGGGCTAAAATGGCGAAGAATGCCGCACTCCTGGTGGCAGCCCTGATCCTACTCGGGGCTTATGCTCTCTTCTTCGGCGGTGAGGATGACTCCCCGCGCGTCGGCTTCTCCGGAAGGGGGGTGCCTGACCCCTACTACCTGGAGCTGAAGCCCGCCGACGTCCAGAACCCCGACGACGTGATCAGGTACGCAAGCTCCATAAAAGGCTATTCAGAAGACCTGGACGTCTTTGAGAGGGCCGCCTTTTACGAGTGGTACTTCAAGAGCCACGGGTTCGACGTCTCCTTCGCCTACGCCGAAAAGTTCGCCGATACGGAGAAGGATCACCTCTGGCTTCTGGTTAAGAACAGGAAGGGCGAGGTGATCGAGGTCGATCCCTCCTTCTCGGTGGTCGGAGGCTCGTCGATGGTGCCCCTCGATCGGGAGTACACCGTATACGACCGGGAGTTTGACGATATCTATTCGGCGAAAGAGGCCCTCGGCGAGGAGAGGGTGGACTGGTGGAAGGACGAAGAGGCCTGCGATATCCTGAACGAGAACGTCCTTTTGGCGGAGAAAGAGAGGGCCCAGAGGATGGCAGAGGCCTGAAGATCCCAATATTTAGGAGGTTTTCATGGCGGCGAAGACGATCCTGGTTCTCGGCGGCTACGGCGGCGCCGGGACAGCCGTATCGAGGATGGTCCTCAAAGAGACCGATGCCGGCCTGATCGTGGCTGGAAGACGGATAGAACGGGCAGAAGCCGTCGCAGAGGCTCTGAACCGCGAGTTTTCCGGCGGTCGAGCTTCATGGGCCCGCGCCGACGCCGCAGATCGAAATACCCTGGCGGAGCCCTTCGGGATGGCCGACCTGGTCATCGATGCGGCGACGACCACCCCCTTCATCGAGACGACGGCGAGGGCCGCCCTCGAGGCGGGTGCCGACTATCTCGACATCCACTACCCTCAGGAGGTGGTGCCGATCCTCGAAGGCCTGGCCCCCGAGGTCGAGGGAGCGGGTCTCACCTTCGTGACCCAGGCCGGCTTCCTCCCTGGGCTCCCCTCGGTCTTCGTCCGGCAGGCCGGGGCCCTCTTCTCGAAGTACGGGAGGGCGGCCGCCTCCGCCGCCATGAGGACCGACTTCGATCCTGGGGGAGCCGTCCTGGAGTTCGTCGACGCCCTCGGCGGCTACTCCGCCGAGGTCTACCAGGGAGGCGAGTGGGCGCGAGCAGGATACCGAGACGTCTGGAAGGTCGACTTCGGCCCGCCCCTGGGGGTTAAGACCTGCTACCCTCTGACCCTGGCGGAGATGAGGGGTCTTCCGGAGCGGCTGGGGATCGAGGAGCTCGGGGCGTACGTGGCGGGATTGAACTGGTTCGTCGACTACCTGGTGACGCCCCTCGCCTTCGCCCTGGGAAAGGTGAAGAAGGGCCTGGGAAGAGAGAAGCTGGCGAGGCTCATGGTCTGGGGGTCGAAGAGGTTTTCAACGCCCGGAGAGGCCGTAGCCTTCGTCCTGGAGGCGGAGGGGGAGAAGGACGGCAGGGGACTGGTCGTCAGGATGAAGGCAAAGCACGACGACGTCTACGAGTTCACTGCGATGCCGGTAGCGGCCTTTTTGAGCCAGTATCTGGATGGAACCGCAAAGATGCCCGGCCTCTGGATGATGGGCCACCTTGTGGACCCTGGGCGGTTCGTCGAGGATCTGGAGAGGATGGGGGCCGAGGTCGAGGTGAAGGTGGAGGCCTGCGAGGTCTGAGGCCTCTGCAGAAGGGGAGGAGTAGGCGAGATGAGGTCAGATGACGAGTTCATGAGGGCGGCCCTCGGGAAGGCGAGGTCGGGCCTCGCCGAAGGAGGCGTCCCCATCGGAGCGGTCCTGGCGGAGGACGGCAGGATCATCGGGAGGGGGCGGAACCGCTGGTCCAGGACGGCGATCAGCTGATGGCCGCCGAGGGCAACCCGGAGATATTTTGATTGAGGGCTTCCGGACCGGTTCGGGTGAAAAGATGTTCATAAAGAACCTCATCGACTGTCCGCGTTTCGTCGCCCTCGACGGGACCGATATCTGCGAGCTTCTCCATCCTGAGAGGGAGGACGAGGCCCTCTTCATGGGCTACAGCCTCGCCCACGCCCGGCTCGGCCCCGGCGAGGCCTCGAAGCCCCACCGCCTCAGGAGCTCCTCGGAGGTCTACTTCATCCTGGAAGGTCGAGGCAGGATGAACGTTGACGGCGAGTCGGCGGAGGTGGAACCCGGCCAGGCGATTTACATCCCGCCGGGGTCGAGCCAAAATATCGAGAACACGGGCGATCGTCCCCTCACCTTCCTATGCATCGTACGCCCTCCCTGGAAAGAGGAGGACGAAGTGGCAGAGGGATGAGCGAATCGAAAAAGTTTTAACCGATCAAATCGAAA
>CAZHAO010000056.1:0-9677 GCA_964530375.1 uncultured Methanotrichaceae archaeon | reverse complement strand
TCTGAATGATGGTCTCTACGTTCTTGTAGCCGACGCCCTTGATGTTGGCCTTCTCGTACATGTAGTTGGCAGCACAGGACATCCCCACCAGGGCGATGCAAGCTACCAACAAAATAGCTAGTTCTCTCCTCGTTGTTCTCCCACCTATACGTTTGATCGGCAAATTGCGGCGCTTCCATCCCAGCGGATCTGGCCCGCCAGCAACGTAGCACGCTCAGATTTCACACTGCTGAACAGGTTACATTGTTTTAACAGTGTGACATACTCTTTGAGCTTCATCCAGGTAGTTAAACTTTTTCGTCGGGATCTCTGGGCAACAAAGATCGAAAACTGAATATCTCTTCGTCAAGATCATCATAGGAACGATTCTGAAGCTTCCAGGGGCGTCCAATGCATTACGAACCTGGATTATGGGAGGCCCCTCCTCCCCCAGCGTCCTTTGCCTCGTGAATATGGGATAAAAAATGCTCGATGCTCCGGCCGGGATTTGAACCCGGGTCTTCGGCTCGAAAGGCCGGAATGATTGGCCGGACTACACTACCGGAGCGCCACCACCTTCAGACTTTGGCCCCCTATATCTACGTTTTGCAGATGCCCCTCACCTCCAGCCAGCCACATCGAAACCTTTGAGCCGGGACGCCTGCACCGCCCAGAGGGCGGAAATAGTCCCGGGCGGATTCGAACCACCGTCCCAGGCTCCAAAGGCCTGAAGGATTGACCACTACCCCACGGGACTTCCTCGCCGCCCTCGGGCTTGCAGCGCCATCTGCAGGTCTATCTGCATAAGATATATATGCGCTTCCCCGTCAGGAAGAGAGAGATGAAGCTTCTCACCAAGCCCCATACGAGCCAGCGGAGGCTGATAGAGATCCTGAGAGTGATAAACGCATCGGATAAGCCCATCGGAGCGAGAGCCATATCCGACGAGCTCTCCAACAGGGGGTACGAGGTGGGAGAGCGGGCCGTGCGGTACAACCTCAAGATAATGGACGAGCTGGGGTTCACCAAAAAGGAGGGATACAGCGGCCGAACCCTCACGCCCCTCGGAAAGAGGGAGCTCTCCGACGCCCTGGTGGATGACAGGATCGGCTTCGTCAACGCCCGAATCGAGGAGTACATGTACAGGTCGAGCTTCGATCCCGATTCCGATAGAAACAGGGTGGTGGTCAACACCAGCCTTCTGGATAAGAGGGATTACGAAAGGACTGTGGATATGATGATACAGGTCTTTGATGCCGGTTTCGCTGTGAGCAGGAGGGTTTTGATCCAGGATGAGGGCGAGGAGATGGGCTCGGTTCAGATCCCGCCAGGCTTCCTGGGCATCTCCACCGTCTGCAGCATCACCATGGACGGGATGCTCCTTTTGGGAGGAATTCCGGTCAATACCACCTTCGCGGGGGTGGTCGAGGTCGAAGATGGTGCCCTCTCGGAGTTCACAGATCTGATAGCTTACGCCGGCTCGTCTCTCGACCCCATGAGGATCTTCATCTCGCGAAAGACCACAAAGGTGAGCGAGGCGGTGAGGGCTGGGAACGGCTGCGTGCTGGCCAATTTGAGGGAGATTCCGGTGGCCGCGATCGACCAGGCCCGGGACCTGCTGGATCGAGCAAAGAGCGCGGGGATCGACGGCCTGATGAAGATGAGCGAGCCCGGAGAGCCGAATATGGGGTGCCCCGTCGGCGCCGGCAAGGTGGGGATAGCCTTCTGCGGCGGGGTAAACGCCGTGGTGGCGGCCGAGGAGCAGGGAATCGATATCAGGACCATGCCCATCTCATCTCTCTCGGACTACAGCAGGATGAGAGAGCTCCGTTGAATCCAGACCATAGGGTATAAGATCTGTCGCGCCTCAATTTCGGCTGTGGGGATGTTGATTCGCGAAGTTCGATTTCTGAAGGCGACGTTGCTCTTGTCCGGTGCCCTTCTCGCCGTCTTTTCTGGCGTCGCCCTCTCCGACCACTCCGAGATGATCGACCTCGGATCGGGACCGCGCCCCATCTACAGGATCGGATACTCCACCGGCGGCCCCGTCGACATCGACGAGCTGATAGATCAAGCCCAGAGAAGCTCGATGGACTCGCTGGACGGCGCCTACGATCAGACCAGTGATTATGAAGCTTCCTCGACGGCATCATCTCAGCCGTCTGAATCTCAGGAGGCGCCACCGTTCGATCCTTCAACTGAGGCTGGCGGCGGCGCGATTTCGCAAAACGCTTCGACTGAAGACGGATCGGGTCGATCTGAAATTGCGGCGGTTCAGAGCGGGGTCGAAAAGCCGCCTTATGTGAGGGTTCCCGTCGTCTCCGATCCGCCCGGAGCCGAGGTCTACATCGACGGGATCTTCTACGGCGTCACCCCTTTCATCGCGACGGTAGAACCGGAGAGCCACCTGGTGGAGGCCTATCTCGGGGGGTACTGGAACTGGTTCAACGTCGTCGACTTCTCTGACGGCTCTCGGACCGTCCCCATCACCCTCACCACCAAAGAGCCCGCCCTCCTCGCGACGAACGAAACGGAGGCGGCACAGGACGTCTCGCCCTCAAATGAAGCCCGGTCTTCCATTGAGGAGAGGGGCTCCGGAGACGTCACCGCCCCTCCAGCTGTCGGCAGCGATTTCGAGGAGGAGAACTATCGGAGGCTCCTCATCGTCGTGGCCATCCTCTCTTTTCTGATCGGATCGGGAAGCATCGCCAGCTGGGCTCGATCTCGCCTCACCACCTCGGTGAAGATCAGCTTTCCTCGCGACGGAGAGGACCGTTGGGCCGGCCTCGTCGAGGGCCAGTCCAGCAGGATCCGGGGGACGAAGAGGCAGGTCTACGTTCTGGTGAGGTATGACGACGAACACCTCCGGGTGAGAAAACGGGTGGAGCCGAACCGCGAAGGCCGCTGGTCTACGCGATGCGATGTGAAGGAGGGGACGGTCTACAGGATATACGCCGTGGTGGTGGACCGACCCCTGATTGAAGGTGCGTACCTGGAGGAGGTGCCCCCCCACCGGGCCATATCCGAGGTCGGCCCGGTGACGGGGAGGGGAAAGGCGCCCAGGTCTGCCGGTTCGATCTGGTCAGCGCTTGATCCCGGATAAGGTTTTATATGTTGATGGGGCGTAGTGGCCCTGTTCAGTTGCGAGGAGAAAAAATGGACTTCAGAGTCGTTATTTCAGATCCCCAGAGCGGAAAAGCTTACCAGGTGGAGGCGAAGGATGCCGCCGCCACCAAGTTCCTCGGCCGAAAGATCGGCGACGTAGTCGACGGCGACGTCGTGGGCATGCCCGGCTATACGATAGAGATCACTGGAGGAAGCGATCGCGAGGGGTTTCCCCTTCGCAGGGACCTTCCCGGCTCCAAGCGGCGGAAGGTCCTGATAGCCAGCGGCACCGGATACCATCCTTCGGAGAAGGGGCGGCGGAAGAGGAAGTCGGTCCACGGTCGCGACATATCGGCCGACGTCGGCCAGATCAACGCCAAGATAAGAGAGCGGGGCGCAAAACCGTTAGAAGAGCTGCTGGGAGCCGCCCCCACTGAATGAGCGATCCCGGCTTGAGATCGGACTTTGTACTATCGGTTCGCGACGGTGGCGGATGCGGCGGCGATGGAGCCTTAGGCGGGATGCTGCGGGTACGATCGCCGCGCGAGGAAAAGGACCTTCAGAAGCGCCAGAAGAATATTCGGGGAGGTCCATCTTTCGAGGGAGGTCGACGGTCTCGGATAAATCCTGACGAGACGCTGGAGGAAGTTGGCGTGGCAGAAGAAGCCCAAAAACCGGACCCTCCGCCTACAACAACGCGTGGTGCGATCCATGGCGGTGTTAGAGGCGGCGGAAGAGGTGTCGTTGCTATCTCGGGCTGGGGGAGACCAGTCCCTATTAGTGGCCATGCCATCGGAGGCAAACGATAACTTCACCACCACCCTCGGCAACGTCTCGAAAATCGTAAAACAGAGCTTTATCGCATTATTTATATGCGCCGTGACTGACCTTTCAGCCGGCTTTTTCATGGCCCACTGGTCAGAATTCCTGGTGACCTTTCCTGGCCTCATAATCCTGATACCGGGCATCATAGACATGCGCGGCAACATCTTCGGCTCTTTTGGGGCGAGGCTCGGGACAGGATTTCATACTGGCGAGATCTCTCCGACCCTGAGGGAGTCCCCCACACTGCGTCAACAAGTTGCTGGAGTCGCGGTCCAAGTTCTGGTTTTATCCCTGATCCTCTCCCTGGTTGTGAGAGGATACGGGCTGGCCACAGGCCTCGAGACCCTCGACATTTACGACCTGATCCTGATATCCATCTTCAGCGGCCTCATCTCGGGCGGAATTCTCCTGACCTTCACCTTGCTTTTGATAGTTCTGAGCTTCAAGAATGGGTGGGACCCAGACAACATATCCACACCTCTAATAACCGCGGCGGGGGATCTGATAACCGTCCCGATCCTCTTCTTTTCGGCAATTTTAGTTACCAACTTGGGCGGTATGATCACAAAAACGGCCACTCATCTCATCATAATGTTTACAGTAGCTGCCACCGTATGGAGCCTGGGTGGTGAGCAGATGATCATGCGCAAGATCGTGTTACAGTCGCTGCCGGTACTGGTGATCTGCGGCCTTCTGAGCACGATGGCCGGAGTATTCATGGGCGAGAACGTCGGGTTCCTCATAGCGTTTCCTGCCCTCCTGCTGCTGATCCCGGCCTTCAATTGTGAGGGGGGAAATTTAGGAGGGATCCTCTCCTCACAGATCACCTCTGCCCATCATCTCGGTCTGATCCATGTCGGGTGGCGACCAGACCCGTCGATCTGGCCCAATTTCGGCAGCACCTTTCTCCTATCCGTCGTGATCTTTCCGACCCTGGGGATCTTGACCTGTATTTTATCAAGCGCTTCGGGGATGACTTCTATGGGATTTGGCCAGATTATCTTCATATCCCTAGCGTCGGGGCTCTTCGTCTCCCCATTGGACGTGCTGGTGACGTACTATCTCACCCACTTCTTCGTCAAGATCGGGGTCGATCCCGACAACGTGACGATACCTGTGATCACCAGCGTGATGGACGTTTTGGGGACCGCGTCTCTGATCATGGTGACCATGGCCGTGGTATCGGCCTGATACGTCTTGGATCGAGAAAAAAACAGAACGTATAGGGAAAGCTTCCTCATCGGTTCGCGACGAGGTCCTGCGCCCTCTCAAGGCCACCGGGGATCTGGCCCCTCATGATGGCCTTCATCTGGTCGGCGGGGAGGATCGCGAAGAGGGCGTCCATCAGCCGGTCGCTTCTCATCATCTTGTCGACGACCTGCCTGATCCGGACGGAGTTAGCAAGCTCAGGTCCCATCTCCGTCGCGATCCGCGACGGGTACTCCGCGAGGGTGCCCTCGCCCCGGACGTGCCGGGCCGCCACCTCTCCGGCAGCCCGGCCCCCCACCATCGCGAGGGGAATGCCGCCGCCGGAGGTGGCCATCACCATCCCCGCGGCGTCTCCCGCCAGAAGGACGATCCCCTTCGCGATCGTGGCCTTTATGCCGCCCGCCGGGACTAGACCCCTCATCACCGCCGTCACCTCGCCCCGCCGGAGCTTCTCCTTCGCGATTGGATGCTCCACAATGAAGGATTCTAGGAGGTCGCGAAGCTTCCTTCCCGCCAGGTAGGCGGATCGGGTGCCGACGCCTACGTTCGCGACGTCCTGGCCCATGGGGATTATCCAGGCGTACCCGCCGGGCGCAGACCTCGTCCCGAAGTACATCTCGGCGGCATCGGGGTCGATATCGACGTCGGCCATCTCGTACTCGAGGCATACGCCCACCTCCTGGCGGCAGGCCATTCCCGCGCCCCGGGCGGTGGCGGAGCTGGGGCCGTCTGCCCCGATGACGACCCCCGCCTCCATCGTCCCCGACCACCGGCCCGAGAGCAGGAGGCGGGACCCGTCCGTCGTCGCGCGGGTCCCGACCAGAACCCGGGCCCCCGCCCTCGCCGCCCTCCAGGCGAGGTCGCGATCAAAACCTCTCCGATCGACGACCCTTCCAGAGACGAAGAACTCCTTCGCCTTCCCCGAAGGGGCGTAGATCCTCTGGAGCCGGGTCCGATGGAGGACGTGCCGCTCGGGGACCTCTGCCAGGGCGTCGGGGATCTTCGCCCTCGGGAGGAGGTCCTGGAGCTCTCCCGCCTCGGGGAGAAAGCCGCCGCACTGGACCGGCGTTCCGACCTCCCTCTTCCTCTCGATCAGGACGACGTCGGCCCCCAGCTTCGCCGCGGCCTCGGCGGCGGCAGAGCCGGCGGGGCCCGCCCCCACCACCGCGATGTCGACTCGGTCTCCATCGATTCTCATCTCTATCCTACCCGGTTTTAGCTGGCGGGCGTCGCCGAGAGGCCCAGGCCCAGGAGGGTCTCCTCGATCTCCCGGTAGGAGAGGTAGATCTCGTCCTTCTGCCTCTCAACGAGGTCTCTTCTCGGCTCGGCCGAGAGCCAGATCGAGAGCCGATCTCCGCGAACCATCTTCACCGAGGCGAGCATGTCGGCCTGGGTGAGCCTGTAAATCGTATCTTTGCCGGTGAGCTCAAACCAGGCCTTGTGCTTCGACTCCAGCCTCTCCAGAAACTCGGCCCACTCCAGCTTTCCAGCGATCCTGCCGCCGTCGGCCAAGAGGGGAGCGACGTCAAGGCGGAGCTGGAGGTGGGCCCTCTCCCCAGAGACCTTCTCCTCGATCTTCGCCACGACCTTCCCATATTCGGGATCGGCGCGGTCGGCGGCGAGGTGGCCGTCGCCGTAGACCTCTAGCCCCACGTCGGAGAAGAAGGGGGCCAGCCTCGCGGGCTCCGGCCTCGCCGTCGCGAGGGATATCCCTACGAAGACGAGGGCGCTGAGGAAGAGGCCTATGAGGACGCCGTGCTCCGCCAGAAGGCCGCGGCTCGCCAGCGCTGGAGCTGCCGTCTCCAGGGGGGCCTTGAGAAAGAGCTTCTCGTAGGATATGAGGGCGATCTGGGTTCCTCCACCGACGATCACAGCCGCCAGGGCGCCCCACCGGGTGGCCCGCTTCCAGAAGAGGCCGCCGATGATGGGGAAGAAGTAAGAGGTCGTCCCGATCACCGTCGCGATGATCACCGCCTCGACGATGCTATCGACCTTAAGGGCGATGCCAGCGGAGATTGCGATCATGACGATGACCAGGACCCTGTTTATGACCATCATCTCCTTCATGCTCGCCTCGGGCCTGATGTGCCTCTGGACGATGTCCCTCGATATGCACGATGCGCCAGAGGTGGCGAAGGTGTCGGTGCAGGACATGGATGCGGCGGCAAACCCTATCGCGAAGAGGGCGACCATGGTCCCGGGCAGTCTCTCCTGGATAAAGGCGAGGTAGAGCATCTCCGCCTCGATCTCGCCCGCGGGGAGGGGATAGATCGCCCGGAGGGCGATGGCGGCGACGAAGCAGGCGAGGTATACCACGCCGAGGAGAAGAGCCCCCAGGACGAGGCCGCGCTTCGCGGACCTCTCGTCCCGAGCCGCCCAGATCTTCTGCCAGGGGTCCTGCTCTGCGACCCATCCGGGCAAGAGGGCGAGCTGGAGGACGAGGGCTCCGGATACCCCGCCGAGGATGAAGAGGTTCCACCAGTCGGCGCCGAGGGCGGACGCTGTCGCGGCGAGGGAGATCCCGGCATCCAGGGAGGCCCTCGTCGCGAGGAGGGCGACGCCGACGGCGACCCCCGCCAGGAAGACGAACTGGACGGCGTCGGTCCAGACGACGGCCTTGAACCCTCCGAGGCTGACGTAGATCGAGACCGCCACAGCCATGATCAGGACCGCGTAGAGGGGAGGCACCCCGAAGAAGGTCGCGAGGACGAGCTTGAACCCGATGAAGTCGGTCACCGCGAAGAGTATCATGGTGATGGCGATGGCCAGGGCCACGGGGGCCCTGACGTGGGGGTGGTACCTGATCTCCAGGAGCTCGGGCTGGGTCATCGCCGGGATGTTTTTGACCCTCTTCGCGATCGTCGCGATGATGAGGAGGCCCGCGACGTTGGGAAATGCCCAGACCCAGACCGACCCCACGCCGATGAAGAGGAAGAGGCCCGTCGCCAGGAGGAGGGCGGACGCCGTCAGCCACGATGCCGCGGCCGATAGGCCGATGTTCGCGGCTCCGATCTCCCGGCCCGCGAGCCAGAAGTCGGTCACAGACCTCTGCCCTCGAGACGATCGGAGTCCGATGCCGATGAGGGCCGCTATGTACAGGCCCAAAAGCAGGAGGAAGAGATGATAGGAATCCATTTGGTCACCTCAAGTTCAGACGAATCGCGAATATTTAAGGGATGCGATTCGCGATTTTTCGAGCCGGAGAGGGCGGCGATAATTTTGTCGTCGCGCCTAAAGGCGTTCATGACGTTGGCAGCACACTTTATTTGGGCGACCGATTTGGAACGGATAATGAGGCAGATAGGACGCCTCGTCTCCCTTTGACCGCGGAAGACTTAAGGAGACTACGCGTCAATCTCGTTTTGAGGTTCTTCTCATGAGAAGCGATATAACCAAGGTCGGGCCGGGGAGGGCGCCCCACCGGGCCCTCCTCAAGGGCACAGGCCTCATAGACGAGGAGATGGACCGCCCCTTCGTCGCGGTCGCGAACTCCTGGAACGAGTTCATACCGGGCCACATCCACCTGGACAAGGTAGCCCAGGCGGTCAAGGCCGGGATCAGGATGGCGGGAGGCGTCCCCTTCGAGTTTCACACCATCGGCCTCTGCGACGGGGTCGCCATGGGCCATAGGGGGATGAAGTACTCCCTCCCCAGCCGGGAGATCATCGAGGACACCATCGAGGTGATGGTGGAGGCCCACCAGCTCGACGGGATGGTTTTGATCTCATCCTGCGACAAGATCGTGCCGGGCCACCTGATGGCGGCGGGGAGGCTGGACCTTCCGGCGATCGCCGTCACCGGCGGACCCATGTACCCGGGATTCGCCTGCGACAGGGATCTGGACCTGATCGACGTCTTCGAGGGATGGCAGAAGGGCGGCGAGGTCCTGGAGGCTCTGGAGAACTATGCCTGTCCGGGAGCGGGCTCCTGCGCCGGCCTCTTCACCGCGAACACCATGGCCTGCCTCACTGAGACGCTCGGATTGAGCCTTCCCGGCTGCGCGACCGCCCACGCCGTCGACGCGAAGAAGATGAGGATCGCGAAGAGGTCGGGGCTGAAGATCGTCGAGCTGATCGAGAAGGATATCACAGCAAGGCAGATCGTGACCCCCGAGTCCCTTGAAAACGCCATCCGGATGGACATGGCCATCGGCGGGTCCACCAATACCGCCCTCCACATACCGGCGGTGGCCTCCGAGTTCGATATCGACCTCGAGCTCGATGAGTTCGATCGGTTGAGCCGGGATACCCCCCACCTGGTCAACCTCAGGCCCGGAGGCCCCTACCACATCCTCGACCTCGAGAGGGCCGGGGGGATCCCCGCCGTCATGAAAAGGCTCGAGTCGAAGCTGAACCTCGACGTCCTCACCGTCACCGGCAGGACCCTCGGCGAGGAGATCTCAGAGTTCAGGCCGGAGAACCCCGAGACCTTCGCGAAGGTCGTCGCGACCCTGGACGACCCGGTCCATCCCGAGGGCGGGATCGCTATCCTGAAGGGGAGCCTCGCTCCCGAGGGGTCGGTCGTCAAGCAGACGGCGGTATCGAAGGAGATGAGAAAGC
>CAZHAO010000055.1:0-9708 GCA_964530375.1 uncultured Methanotrichaceae archaeon | reverse complement strand
ATGAACATCGCGAACATGCCCCGCTGCTTGCAGCGGGGTGCGATGTTTGACTTCATGCAAAAATCATGATCTATGGCACTAGACATTGATTAAATCATTCGTAGATCGGTTTTTTCCCCACCAAACTCCGCCTTCCACAAGACAAATAAGCTTTCCCCCCCCCGAAGACCTGATGACGCGATTCATCGTGGTCCTTGGAATCACCTCCCACTCCGGAAAGAGCACCATCGTCTCAGCCCTCTGCAGGATCCTCAAAAACCGGGGGCTCAAGGTCGCCCCCTTCAAGTCCCAGAACATGTCCCTCAACTCCTGGGTCACCCCCGGGGGCAAGGAGATGGGGATCGCCCAGGCGGTCCAGGCCTGGGCCGCGGAGGCGGTGAGAGGACGACCTGGAGGTCGTCGTCCCGGCCACGGCCCTGAGAAAAGGGACCCGAAGGTCGTAGGACTTGCGCCCCGAGATGACCGATAAGAAGGCCCGGCCCCACCGCGGAGCCTCCGCCGCTATGGGTGATTCTCGCCGGGGGGGGAGTCGGCCCCGATCCCGAATTCGCGCCACGGGCCAGGGCGCCGAAGTCGGCGTCGAGACCTCCGACGATCACTCTATAATCTTCCTGAAGCTCACCGAAGCCACGGCGAATATGGCCACGTCGAAGACGATTATGGCGAAGACGTCGACGGCAAGGCCTGAGAGATCCCCGCTGATCAATAGGCCCCTCGTGGCATCGACGGCGTAGGTGAGGGGGTTTAAGACGGCGATGCGCTGAAGGGCGGGAGGCATCAGCTCTATCGGGTAGAGGGCGTTGCTGGCGAAGAAGAGGGGCATGATCAGCGCCTGGCCGAGGCCCATGAACCGCTCCCTCGTCTTCATGAGGGAGGCGACGAAGATGGAGAGGGCGGCAAACCCACCCGATACGAGGAAGAGGACCAGGAAGGCGGCGGCGATGTAGAGGGGGTTCGGCACGAACCTGACCCCCAGGAGGATCGCCACAGGAAAGATTATCAATGCCTGGACCACCGCCCGAACTCCGGAGGCGATGGACCTGCCGACGACTACAGCCGACCGGGACGCCGGCGCGACGAGGAGCCTCTTGAGGATTCCCGTCTCCCTCTCCCAGACGATGGTGAGGCCGTAGAAGACGGAGACGAAGATGGTGGACTGGAGGAGGACCCCGGGGGTGATGTAGTCGATGTAGGGCATATCGCCGGTGGGGATCCCCCTCACCTCGCTCATCACCGTCCCGAAGACCGCAAGCCACAGGATCGGCTGGACGGCCCTGGTGTATATCTCGGTCCGATCGTGCCGCAGCCTCCTCATCTCCAGCTCGATCATGGCGAACATCTCCCGGAGGGAGTCTTTGGCCGTCATCCCCCGCCCCTCCCGAAGGAGATATTTCCGGCATACCTCAGGAAGACGTCGTCGAGGGTCGGCCTGGCGGCGGATATCCTCTCGATGGAGGCCCCTTCAGTTATCAGAGCCTCTACGATCTTGGGCAGCGCCGTCTCCCCGTCCTCGACGAATACGTCCAGCATCGAATCGGAGATGACGGCGTCCCTGACGAAACCGAGGCTCTTTACCGCCACCAACGCCCCTTCGCCGATGCCGTCGGAGCCGTCGTGGTTCGAATTGGCGTGGTTGAAGTTGAAATGAAACCGGAGGATCTCGCTTCCGAGGGAGTGCTTGAGCTCGCTTGGGGTGCCAGACTTGACGATCTTCCCCCGGTCGATGATGGCGATCTCGTCGGAGTAGAGGTCGGCCTCGTCCATGTAATGGGTGTTAAAAAATACCGTCGTTCCGTACTCTTTTTTGAAGGTGGTGAGGTTCTCCCAGACCGCCTTCCTCGCCGAGGGGTCCAGGCCGATCGTCGGCTCGTCCAGAAATAAAATCTTGGGCTTGACCAGGAGGGCGCAGGCGATCTCAAGCCTCCGGACCATCCCACCGGAGTAGGTCTTGACCATCCTCGTCGCCACCTCGTCGAGGCCCATGCTCGATAGGGCGTCCTGGATGTTCTTTCTTCTCCGGCTCGAGGGGACGCCGTAGATCTTGGAGTAGATGAGGAGGTTCTCAAATCCGCTGATGTCGGCCCAGACGGACGTCTCCTGGGGGACGTAGCCGATCATCCTCCTCACCTCTCGGCCGCTCTTCACCACGTCGAGGCCGAAGTTGCGCGCCTCGCCGGATGTGGGCCCAAACTGCGTCGTCAGGATCCTCATCAGGGTCGTCTTCCCCGAGCCGTTGGGGCCCAAGAGGGCGAAGACCTCGGACGGGCTGACCTGGAGGTCGACTCCGTCCAGGGCTTTTGTCCTGCCGTCGTAGACCTTTTTGAGCCGCCTCGCTTCAATCGCAAACGCCATCTTCATCCGCCCGCAGATAACAAATCCCACACTTGAGTATGATCATTGTACTACGGTTAATTCAATTCGTATAAGAAATCAGCGATCCTCGATGCCGCAGTTTGCCTGCAAGATTGGTATGAGTTTAACCGAAAAATTTATTACTTATTAAGATGTAGTTGCTGCTGGGGTCTGCCGCACAACTACAACTCCATATGCCATGACCTCCTTGATGGCGGCAACCCTTAACGGGCCATCGCCCTCCCTCCAGTCGGGGCGCCGATCTTGGGCAACAACGTTCGTTCGGGAGACAGCGCCCCTCTTTTGCCATTTTAACAGAGGCGAATTATCCTATCGTATGAATTATTTTAATTAAAATTATGATTAATATGAATTCCAACCAAAAAAGTTATAAACAATTTCGATATTACTTTTAACGTCTTGCGTAGCATCAATTCGAAGATCGCAAGCCCGATTTCGAACAGCAGGTGATGATGTGAAGATGAATCGATTTGCAGTGACGATTCTGCTCCTAGTGGCCCTGATGCCGGGGATGGCAATGGGCGAGGGAGCGGATATGTACCAGCTCGGCGCTGATGCCTCGAACTATGCCATGGCTGAGCTGGGGTTTGAGAAGGGCGATGTGAACGTCCTGGCCCTCACCAACGCCGGATATCCTGTTATCGACGGCCAGACCACCGACATGGCCCTGGACGCGGTGATGGAGGTCACAGGCTGCACTCCGGGAAAGGAGAACCTGATCAACATCCTCTCCGCCCCCTGGAAGCCCCTCTGGTTTGGGTTCTTCAACGCCAACACCGGCGAGGCGGTCTACATGACGGCGAACGCTGACGCCTCAGGCTTCGACGTCCAGGTGAAGGACAAGATCGACGCCGAGACGGTCCTTGCCAACGTCTCCGCCTGGGACCCAGGAGCCTTCGGCCACATGATGCCCATCGCCAACGTCTGGGCCCACGATAAGACCCCTTACGTCTTTATGAAGGCGGTCCAGCTCCACGACCACATCTGCCCCGGGGTCTCCAGCGGCTTCTTGCTCGCGAAGTACATGGAGAAGACGCTACCCATCGAGGACCCCGCCAACCAGAGCTACAAGGTGATCGCCTGCCCCAACTGGTGCAAGGATGACTACTTCCAGGTCGCCTGGGACTGCACCCCAGGAAAGAAGGGGATGTACGTCAAGTACCTCACCACTGATGAATCCAACTCTTTGAAGGAGAAGTACGGCACGGGCGTTGCCGGGATATTCATCCGGTGGGACGGATCTTCCAATTCGGGCGACGGCCTGGTCCTGGGATTCGACTTCGACAAGGCCGGGAATATGAGCAACATCGACACCTGGCCCAGCTGGGCCTACCGGCTGAAGGAAGACCTGGTCCTGATGGACGCCGCCGACACCCCCGAGGAGTTCGTCTCGACGATCAAGGAGTTCAGCCTCGCAAACAACGACGAGCTCCTCGCTCTCCAGGGCGCCGGGGTCCACCCGCTCAAGGTCCTCGGCGTGATGTCGGGGTGAAAAGTTTAGATGGATGAGGGTGGCGAGATCACCCTGACCCCTTTTTTTCTGCGGATCTTCAGGGAGACCATCGTTTTCAGGCTGATAGTCTCAGCGCCCCTTCATCGCCACGAGGGCGCTGGCGAGGATGATCGGCCCCGAGAAGCTCTTTCTCGCCCGGCTGGAGTCGACGAAGACCGGGTCCATGATCGCCGGGGCGCCGAACCCTTCCGCGCCGGAGAGGAGCATCAGGGTCCGGAATATGAGGTTTCCGGAGATCCCGTCGGGGGCGACGATCAGGTCGTCGCCTCGGCAGGTCTCGATCAGAATCCCCCGGTGCTCGGCCCGGACGCCGACGTCCCGGGCGAGCCTCGCCACCAGCTCCCCCTCGGCGAGGGTCCGATCGACCCGGTCGCTCCTCCCCAGGTCCTCCATCCTCCCGCCGGAGAGGATTGAGACCCGAGGGTCGACGTCCATATCCTTGAGGTACTCGGCTCCCATGACCGCCAGGTTCAGCCGGTCGGATATGGAGTCGCCCTCGTCTATCCCCACGGGGGCGAGAAAGAAGCTCCAACCGGGGAGGGCAAGAAGCGACAGCCTCCTCACCCTCACGCCGAAGGTCTTGCTAACCTCTCTCATCACCTTGGTGGCGGAGAGGTTCCCTCGCACCGCCCCGTCGATCTCGCCCTTTTTCAGGAGGTCGACCAGGGCCGTGGCAGGATCTTCGGCCCGGATCTGCTCCAGCCTTCGGCCCGAATCGCAGCCGGGGCCGGGATCGCCCACCATCACGATCTCGGCGAACTCGAGAGCCTCCTCGATCCTCGCCACCAGCTCCGGGCCGCCGCCGTCGACTCCAATCCCGATCCTGGCCCGGCGTCCCTTGGCGGCCCCCTCCATCCGGTCCACAAACCCCGCGTCCAAAAAATCACCTTATTCCGGTGATGATCTCTTGCTCGAAGTCGAAGAGGACGGCCCTCTCTTTTCCAGATGCGATGACCAGCCGCCTCTCTTTCGTCACCGTGCCGACGACGGCGGATGAAAGGCCTCGGTCCCTGAAGAGCCCGGCGACCTCCTCGGCCTTCTCCGGCTGGGTCGTCACGACGAATCCCATGCCCGGATACATCTTCTGCCAGGTTGCCATATCCATCCCGGGGGGCCGTGGGAGGAGGTCGAGGTCTACGACGGCGCCCGCCCGGCTCGACTCCAGGAGCATCCCCAGGGTTCCCAGCATCCCAGGGTTGCTGATATCCTTTCCCGCGGTGACGAGCCCCCTCTCTCCCAGCTCCCTCATCGATCCGAGCTGGCGGAGGAGAACTTTCCCGTCCTTGAAGCTGGTGGTGTCCCAGTTGATGGCAAAGCTCGGGTGGACCCGGCCGTCGAGGTCGACCCCGACGACGACCGAGTTCCCGGGCTTTGCCCCGGAACTGAATATCACGGCCCCCTTCTTCGCCTTGCCCAGGATGGCGACGTCCAGGGCGCTGTAAGGGGTGTCCGGGTGGAAGTGGCCGCCGATGATGGGGACTCCGAACTTCTCGATCCCCTCCCTGAGGCCCCGGAGGACGTCCTCGGCGACGTCGGGGGAATTGACGCTGAAGACGTCCACCATGGCCACGGGCCAGCCCCCCATCGCCGCGATGTCGTGGACGTTCACCAGGACTGCGCAGTAGCCGGCCCACTCGGCGTCGGCCTCCAGCAGCCGCGACCAGATCCCGTCCGCCGCGAGGAGCATCACCTCGTCGCCGTCGTCGATCACCGCCGCGTCCTCCCCGAAAGAGGCTATGATCAGGTCCGAGTCCACCGGAAAGTGGCCGACGAGATCGCCTATGGCCTTCTTCCGGGTTATGCCCACAAACCCCCGAAGCTCGGCCGCTAGAGACTCAAGGTTCATCGATGATCAAGAAACCCCGGAAGAAAAATAGGTGACGGTGCGATGAGGCTATAAAAACGAGGCTTATGCTGGGCCTCTCATCAGGCCTCGTCATTCCGGTCGCCACCGCCGATCCCGAAGACCTCCTCCAGGGAGTCGAGGGCCTTCTCCCGGACCGCCGGCGGGCCCTTGACGCAGGCCTCCTGGAGGTGCTCGATCGCTCGAGGATCTCCTATCTCGCCGAGGCTCCAGGCGGCCCACGCCCTGATCTCCTCCTCGTCGTCGCCGAAGATGACATCGACGAGCCGGTCGAGGGCGTCGGCGAGGCCGATCTCCCCCAGGGCGGCGACGGCCGAAAGCCTCACCTGGGGGTGCTCGTCCTCCAGGAGGGACTGAGCCATCCTGCAGGCCTCATGGCCCCCTATTGTGGCAATAGCCTTGGCCGCGGCCATCTTGACGACGTGGCTTTCGTCTTTGGTGGCTGGCGAGAGAAGCGGCAGAGACTCGGGCGCCCTCATCTCCCCGAGAGACCAAACGACCCTCCTTCTCAGCTCAGGGTCATCGTCCTCGATAAAAGATGCCACCATCCCCATCGACTCGGTGCACCGGAGCCGGCCGAGGCCCACCACCGCCATCCTCTTCGTATCGGGGTCGCCCTCTTCGAGAAGCTCCGCAAAGGCCTCGGAGGCTCCTAAGGCAACGAGGGCTAGAGACGACCTCAGCCTCACATCCCCGGACTTGTCGGAGGCGAGGGACCTGGCGAGGGCGGGAACCGCCTGAAGGTCGCCGATCGCCTCCAGGGACGATGCCGCCCACTCTCGGACCGAGGGGTCCTCGTCCTCGATGAGGGCCCGAGCGATGGCGAGAACCGCCCTGCGGTCGCCGATCTTTCCCAGGGCCCAGGCCGCCTTGAACCTCGCCCGGGGGTCGGGGTCCCTCTCCAGCGCTGCGAGGAGAGGCTCCACCGCCTCGACGCCCGTCTCCACCAGCCTCCAGGCGGCTCTCTGCCTCTCGAAGTAGTCCTCGCTCCCGAGCTTTCGAATCAGGTCTGAAAGGGGCTCCATGCCCCCAATCTTCGGCCTTCTCTCCTTTAAGCTTTGTCCGGAGGTCGGATCGTCATCGTCGCCTTCGATTCAGGGTCAAACCGAAAGACAGAGCAGCTCGAAGACCCCCATCATCCTCAATCCCATGTAGACCATCAGGAGGATGAAGGCAGCCCTCAGCCGGTCGGCGGGAAGGCGGTGAGCCGCCCTTACCCCGACCCAGGCAGCAGGGATGCTCATCCCGGCGAGGAGCGCCACCTGGAGGAGGTTGACGTAGCCGACGGAGTGGGCGGGAAGGCCCGAGACGCCAAAGCCGTTAAAGACGTAGGAGAGGACGCCTCCCGACGAGGTGAGGATGATGGCCGCCGTGGAGGTTCCGACGGCCCGGTGCATCCCAAAGCCCATGGCCATGGAGAGGACCGGGACGATGATCACCCCGCCCCCGATCCCGATGAGGCCGCATAAAATGCCGAGGGGAAGGCCCAAAAGAAGGTAGCATGAATCGCTCCTCACCCCTCCTCGCCCACCATCTCCAAAGCCTCCGCCTTCTGTGAATCCTCCACCCCCTATACTTCCTCTCGCTTCGGGATCTGACACCATCGCCATTCTCAGAGCTGCCGAGATTATGACGAGGCCAAACGCGATCCGAAGAAGGCCTCCGGGGGCTTGGGCCGCCACAGCGCCTCCGAAGAGGGCGCCGAAGAGGCCCGATGTGCCGAGGAGGAGGGCGGCCCTCGAGTCGACGGCGCCCCTCCGGCGATGGCCACTGGCGGCGTTGATGGCGGTGGGAAGGGCCACGGCGAGGGCCGTCCCGAAGGATGCCCTGGTCGCCAAAGTCGGCTCAACCCCCATGGAGGTGAGGACCCAGAGCTGGACCGGGACCATGATGAAGCAGCCTCCAACCCCCAGCATCCCTGAGGCTAAGCCTGCGCCGGCTCCCGCGATCATGAGGGCGAGGACGTATACGAGTTCCACAATACGGCAATCGACGGAATGGGATAAAGATATATCCCGACCTCTCAGGTAGTTGGCCGTGAGACGACCAAGAGAGGTGCCAGAGCTCCTGGCCCCGGCCGGGTCCTGGGAGGGGCTGGAGGCGGCGATCGATGCGGGAGCCGACGCCGTCTACCTCGCCGGGAGGAGGTTTGGAGCAAGGCGGGGCGCCAAAAACTTCGACGACTCTGAGCTAAAGAAGGCGATCGACCGCTCACACCTTTGGGGGGTAAAAGTCTACGTCGCCGTCAACACCCTCATACCCGAGAGAGAGGTCGAGGAGGTCGCCCGCCATCTGGCCTGGCTCTATGAGGCCGGGGCTGACGCCGCCCTGGTCCAAGACCCCGGCGTCGTCCGGCTCGCAAGAGATCTGGTGCCCGACCTGGAGCTTCACGCCTCCACCCAGATGACGATATGCAGCCTCGAAGGGGCCCGGTGGGCCGCCGATATGGGTCTGAAACGGGCGGTCCTCGCCCGGGAGTTATCCCGAGCCGAGGTGGAGGAGATCGCCAATGGAGCCCCCCTGGGCATCGAGGTCTTCGTCCACGGGGCCCTCTGCTACTCTTACTCAGGCCAGTGCCTCCTCTCTTCGATAATAGGCGGCCGGAGCGGAAACCGGGGCCTCTGCGCCCAGCCCTGCAGAAAGCCCTATCGCCTCCTCAGGGCCAAGGAAGAGGACGCCTATGGAAGGCCCGCCAAGCTGGAAGAGGTTCCCCTGAGGGGGAGGTACCTCCTCTCCACAAGAGACCTCGCCGTCTACCCTCATCTTGAAGAGCTGGTGAAATCCCCCATCGAGGCTCTGAAGATCGAGGGGAGGATGAGGTCGCCGGAGTACGTGAGGGTAGTCGTCTCGATCTACAGGAGGGCCCTTGACGCCATATCCAGGGGCGACTGGGCCCCGTCCCCTGAGGACGAAAGAGACCTCGCCCTAGCCTTCAACCGGGAGTTCACGACAGGCTGCATCGGCGGCGCAGGACGGGGAGATCTGGTGAGCGCCGCCCGGCCCGACAACCGGGGCCTCCGGGTGGGGAGGGTCGTCTCCTGGGACGGGCGCAGGAGTTTGGCCGTCGTGAAGATCGAAGGCGACCTCGTACCTGGAGAGGGAGACGGCCTGGTCATATTCTCGGGGAAGAAAGAGCTGGGGGTGGCGGTTAGATCGCCTTACGTCGAAAACGGTCTGATCCGACTTTATCTCCCCGAGCCCGCTGACGGAGGGTCTGAGGTCTTTCTCACCCGGAGGGCGGGGCTCGGCGAAAGGCGTGGGCCGGGGGCTGAGCCGGAGATCCCCATCGACCTCTTGGTCCGATGGGAAGAGGGGAGGCCCATCCTGGCGGGGGGGGTCTTCCTCGCCGGAGGAAGAGGTGTGAAAGCCGAGTTGAAGGCCGACTTCTCGATGGAGCCGGCCATCAAGCGGCCCCTCTCAGTGGGCCAGATCGAGGCCCAGCTCCGGAAGACCGGAGGCACGCCCTTTTTCATCAGGAAGATCGAGATGGACTATCCTGGCGGCCTCTTCGCCCCCCTGGGGGATATCAACAGGCTGAGGCGAGAGTTTCTGGAGGCGGCAGAAAAAGAGATCGCCGCCTCCTTCAGGCCGTCCGACGAGGAGGTGAAGGAGGCGGAAAAGAGGCTCCTGGGACTGTTGGAGAGGCGGAGGACTTTGCCCGACAGACCGCCTTCGGCCAGGTCGAAGCCTTCGATCTCCGTCTACGCCAGCACCCTGGAGGCGGTCACCGGGGCGGTCGAGGGGGGTTGCCGCCGGGTCTACTTCGAGCCGGTCGTCGGGATCGCCGACGGCAGGAGGTGTCGACCGGGTAAGACCGCCCCCGTCGAGCTCCTGGAGATTCTCCGCCGGGCAGAAGAGATCTGCGGAAGCGGCGACGCCGACCTTGTCTGGAAGTGGCCGAGGATCGCAAGGCGCCGGTTTCTCGACTTTGCAAGGCCGCTATTGAAGAGGGCGGAGG
>CAZHAO010000054.1:2620-9779 GCA_964530375.1 uncultured Methanotrichaceae archaeon | reverse complement strand
ATCCCTCCCCTTCGCCCCTCAAAAGAACCTCGCCTGCGTCGTCTGCCCCACCCCCCGCGCCAGCTCCGAGTGCAGACGCCACTCCCGCGCGGGCGTCCGCAGCCTCGTGGCCACATCTGCAAGCGCGGCCTCCATCGTCTCGAACTTCCGGGGAGGATTTCTCAGAGCCTCACTCGCCGCCTCCCGGACGACCTCGACCCCCAGGGGCGCCCAGCGCTCCTCGGTGATCTCCCGGACGATGAGGGCCGAGGCCTGCCGCCTCATCTCGGCCAGGCGCTCGGAGAGGGCCAGGCGGGCGAGCGAAGCTATCTGGATCTCGAGACTCCGACGTTGCCCATCATGCATCTCGATCCATCAATCCGCCTTTCCGAGCTCCTTCCTCGCGGCTTCGAGAAACTCCTCTGCAAAATTTATAACAAATTCGGCCTCTTCAGGGCTGACAAGACCGCCGCCATACTGGACGTTGTGACGGGAGAGCCTTATTTTGTCCCATGTCTTGATCAGATCGACGACCGGACCGCTGTAAAGGGCTCTGATGGCCAGGCCGAGGCAGAGATGGCTCCGCTCCACGTAACCTCGCGCAAAGAGGAGAGATCTTGCCGAATGAAAAGCGCTGTTGTAGGCTGCGATAACCACCATCTCATACTCCCGGATCTCCAGGTTTCGCTTTGAAGACTGAAGGAACCTCTCTGCGGCGTCGAGAGAGGTTTCGACCCGCACCGCCGCCTTGGGGTCGCGTTTGATCAAGCCCTTCTCGACGCACTCGTCAAACCTCACAGCTCGACCCCCTTGACCAGAACGTGATCTCTCAAGACGCTCTCCGCGAAGCCGTCGCCCTCCTTCTTCAACGCCTCCCAGCGATAGTAGGGCATTACCGTCAGCTGGACGGACCGTCCCAACTTCTCCTGAAACGCCAGGACCAGATCTCTCTTTACATCCGCCTCCTCGCCTATCACCAGAAGGTCGAGATCGCTCCGCTCGTCGAAGTTGCCGGAGGCGAAGCTGCCGTATATGGCGAATGATGTGCACCCTAGAGCGAGGTCCTCGATCCCCAGCTCCTTGAAGCGGAAGAGGTGGCATGCCGTCATCATCCCTCGAACGGCGAAATCGTCTCGGTTCAACCTCAACATGCGGAGATTTCCCAGCGCGCTCTCCTGGATCAGGCCGGAAGCCACCAGATCGTCGCAGTACTTCTTCGCGCTTCCAGGGCTGATCTCCAGGACTCGGCCGAGCTCTTTAAGGTGAATCTTTTCGGAAGGGTGGGTCAGAAAGTATCCCAGCACCTTCAGGCCGACGAACTTCTCGGACCAGATCATCTCAAACCATTGAACGATCGTTTAATGAAATAAAACTATCGTTCGGCGGATCTCTGGGTCTCACGGCGCACCTCGATGATCTCCCGGACGAGCAGGGCCGAGGCCTGCCGCCTCATCTCGGCGAGGCGTTCGAAGAGGGCGAGGCAAGAGGCTCGACGCACCCGGCGAGCCAGTTAGCAGGATGAGCCGTGGAGCGGGGGGCCTCTTACCGAGGAAGACCCTAAGGGCAGCTACTTCTTATCTGGCGCCCCAGAATAGACCTCGCCCCTGATGTCCAGCTTCAGAAGCAGGACGAGCCTTTCCTCTTCGTCCACTTCGTAGACGAGCCGAAAATCGCCGAACCTGACCCGAAAACGGCTCTTGTGGCCTTTGCACCGCTTGACGTCAAAATTCGCCTTATCGAGATGATCCCCGGAGATATGATCCGACCTTGCGAGAAACGGGTCCTCGGCGAGCTGATCGATCAGCTCCTTAAGCCTCCTCTGATGAGCCTGAGGAAGAGCGGCGATCAGCCGTTTCACTCTCTTCGGATGTAAAAGAACCTCATAGCTCATAATCCGAGCTCTGCCTTGAGGCTCTTCCAGGAAACGCCCTTCTCCCTCGTCTCTTGGGCGAGCCTATCCAGCTCCTCGGACTCGGATTCGGCCGCATCGACATCTCGAACCAAATCTCGCCTGACCTTGATGGAAGCCATCACTAGCATCATTAGGTACAAATATCATATACCTTTCGCTAATAATTCAATACGCCACCGGGAAGCCGGGAGTTGTAATCCGATCCGGCCATAGAAGAGCCAGAGAGGCCGGGCGGCGCCGCCCACCTGGGGTGGGTGAAATTTTGCCATCAAGGCTTTCCGCCCCCAATCCCCTCAGAAGAACCTCGCGAGCGTCGTCTGCCCCGCCCCCCGGGCCAGCTCCGAGTGAGGCCGCCACTCCCGCGCGGGCGTCCGGAGGCGCGTCGCCATGTCCGCCAGGGCCGCCTCCATCGTCTCGAAGCTCCGCGGCTTCCCAGCGAGGGCCGCCCTCGCCGCCTCCCGGACTACCCAGACCCCCAGGGGCGCCCAGTACTCCTCAGTGATCTCCCGGACGATCAGGGCCGAGGCCTGCCGCCTCATCTCGGCCAGGCGCTCCAGGAGGGCGAGGCGGGCGGCGTAGTACCCCCCGGCGAGGCTGCTGTACCCCTTCTTCGGGCCGGGCCCCTCCCGGTCGGCGCCGATCCAGGCCTCGTCGCCCGACCAGACCGACCGGGGAAGCCAGATCTCGATCAGCTCGTAGGTGAAGGTCCCCGGTGCGAGGAGGACCTCGAAGTGATTTCCAAGCCTCTCGCCGGAGAAGAGGAGGTGGTCGCCGACGGTCGGGTGGTCTTGGATCGCGGCGGCGAGATGCTTTCCGGCGATGTCGTCGGAGGCGGTAATCGACCACCTCGTCGGGACGAGCTTTCTCTTCTTTCCGAGAAGCCCCAGGGAGAGGAGCCTCGATATCCCGTCCACCTCGACCCCCGACTCGAAGAGCTCGCCGACGGCTTTGGCGGCGAGGAGGTCCGAGTCCTCGACGACGGCGTCGACCTTCCTCGGGATCGACGGGTTGGTGGTGATCTCCATCTCCTCGATGGAGCCCGAAGGCCCCGAGGGCATCATGAACCCGTCGAACCGGAGGCGGCCCCGGGGCGGCTTATCGAAGGTCACCTCCGTCCCCACGGGAGTCGAGGACATGGCGATCTCCTGGGCCATCTCCAGGAGCCTCCCGGGATTTCTAGCGTCCGAGACCTCGACCTTCGAGGCCGACCTCACCATCGATGAGCGGAGGGCGACGATCTCCCCAACGTCCATTGTGGCCAGCTCCGCGGGCCGGGAGAAGTGGACGGAATTGATGGCATAGACCGATCCCGAGCCGAGGTCAAGCCCCTCTTTATCCTCCGCCGGGAGCAGGGGTCCGGCGCTGACCCTCGGGTAGCCGAACCTCCCCACGAAGACCTCCGGCGGCGATGGCCCCTCGATGGTCGATCCCAAATTCGGGAGATCCGAAGCCACCCGGAAGCTCTGCAGGATGGGGCAGACCGGCCTTCCGCATAAGCCCCGTCCCTTGCACCGAACGCACCGAGTCATCTCGAATCAGAAACGGCTTTTATAGGATATAGGCCTATCATCGGACCATGATGGAGATCAAGGGCGACCTCGTCCCGGCGATCGTCCAGGACGCAATAAGCGGCGAGGTGCTGATGCTCGCCTACATGAACCGGGAGGCCCTGGCGAAGACCCTGGAGACGGGGAAGGCCCACTACTGGTCGCGTTCGAGGGGAAAGCTCTGGCTGAAGGGCGAGTCGTCGGGCCACTTCCAGAGGGTGGTAGAGGCGAGGATCGACTGCGACCAGGACGCCATCCTTCTCAAGGTGGTCCAGGAGGGAGGAGCCTGCCACACCGGTTATCGGTCCTGCTTCTACCGTGACCTGGAGGGCGAGGTGGTGGGAGAGAAGGTCTTCGATCCCGACGAGGTCTACCGTTGAAGATGGAGGCGAGGGGCGCGGGCGAGGCTGGCCGCTACACCCTCGCAAATAGCCCTCTCCTCCGGGTCGACGGTTCTGTCGTTGAGGGCAGGGTCATGCTGAAGGCCTCCGGCCCCCTGGCCCGCCTCCCCTTCGTGCGGTCCGCCCTGCGGGTCGCCGACGGCCAGATCCCTGTCTTGGCCGGAAAGCAGCTCATCCTCTCGACGTGGTTTCCACCCATCCCGAGCAGGGCCTTCGACCGCCTGGTGAAGAGCTACCTCAAGTCCTCCTTTGGGATCCGAACCCCCGACCAGGTCACCATATCCATCACCGAGGAATGCCCCAACCGCTGCCTCCACTGCGCCCTCCCCGACTCGGGCCGCCACCACCGTTTAGAACCCGATGAGGTCGAGGAGGTCGTCGGCCAGGTCCTGGATTTGGGAACCACACTGGTCATCTTCGACGGCGGAGAGCCCGCCACCTACCGGGAGCTTCCCGACCTGGTCCGGTCCGTCGACGACCGGGCGGTCTCCACCATGTTCACCTCTGGAGCGGGTTTCACCCCAAAGCTCGCCCGGGAGCTGAAGGAGGCGGGGCTCTTCGCCGTCAACGTCAGCCTCGACTCCGCCTCAGAGGCGGAGCACGACAGGATGAGGGGGAGGGCCGGGGCCTTCCGCGACGCCATGAGGGCTGCAGAGAACGCCCTCGAGGCCAGCCTTCTGGTGGACATCTACGCAGTCCTGAGACGGGAGAACTTCTCCGAGATCGGAGAGTTTCATCGGCTCGCCCGCGAGGCTGGGGCCTCCGAGCTGACCTTCTTCGAGGTGGTGCCGGTGGGGAGGTGGGCCGATGAGACAGGGTCGGTTCTGTCGGAGGAGGATCACGCGGCCCTCGACCGGTTCGTCTCGGGGGCGCCCCCACCCCGCATCTTCTCGGTCCCGGCAGCCTTCAGGGAGTTCGGCTGCTTTGCCGGGAGAAACTGGATGCACATCACCCCTGAAGGGGACGTCCGCCCTTGCGCCTGCCTCCCAAAGGAGGTCGGAAACGTCCGGAAGGAACCGGTCAAGAAAATCTGGAAAAGAATGGCGAAGTTGCAGTTTCAGGGGAAGAAAATCTGCCCTGCGCGCAGGTTTTAGGCAAAAGATCAACACGTATTTATAGCAGATAATCGTGAGAATCTGCCCGATCAGAATGGAACTGACTCCGATACAGCGGGAGATATTGACAGCGTTGATAAATTTGCAGCGGCGGGAGGGCAGGGCCGTAAAGGGAGAGGAGATCGCCTCGATCATCGACCGGAACCCCGGCACCATCAGAAACCAGATGCAATCTCTTAAGGCCCTCCACCTGGTGGAGGGGGTTCCCGGCCCCAAGGGGGGGTATCGGGCCATCGCCGCCGCCTACGACGCCATCAACCTGGACTCCGACGATCAGGTGGTGGACGTCCCCGTGGTTAGAAATGGATCGCCCATCGCAGGGGCCAGCGCCAACGAGATCACCTTTTATACCGTCATGAGGCCGAACCAGTGCAGCGGCATCGTCCAGATCATCGGGAACATCAGAGATTTCGACATCGACGACGAGATCGAGATAGGCCCGACCCCCGTCAACAAGACCACCATCAAGGGTGTGGTGACGGGGAGGGACGACACCACCAACCGCCTCATATTCGACATAACGGAGATGGCCTCGATACCGAAGATCCCGGTGAAGAACCTGGCAAAGCCCGCCGTCATTATAGACCCCGACATTTCGCTTCTGGAGGCCTGCCGGAAGCTCTCGGATTCGAAGGTCCGGGCGGCCCTGGTGGGAAAGAACGGCGACTCAAAAGGTCTCATATCCCTGGAGGATGCCGTGAGAGGCGTCGCCGAGGGGAAGGGCGAGATGCCGGTGGCGGAGTCGATGGAAAGGGAGTTTCCCACCATCGAGGCCGACGAGCCGCTCCACGTCGCCATCACCGAGCTCGGGAAGACGGGAGCCTGCCAGCTTGTAGTCACGGAGTCCGAGGTCCCCAGCGGGATATTGGAGGCGAGAGACCTCATCCGCTGCATGATCCGGTTATAGGGGCCGATGGCAGGGGCCGATCGGCCCCCTGTCCCCCAACACCACCGGATCTCGCCCGCGAGATATTGGATTTCGGGCTATCAGGATTTCAGGATATCTCCGTTCCCGAATGGCCGCCTTCTGCCGCTTTTTTCAGGTTTTCTACATCGCCGCCGTTGACTACGACGGTGGGGATGGAGCTTCGCTCGATGATCTTCGCCGCCAGGGGGTCCACCGGCGACCGAGACCCCGCCTTCATCTCCGTCTCCATGGAGAGGCGGACGAGGTCGTGGTGGGTCATCTTGTCGAACTTAACCGCCTTCGGATCGACTCCAGGGTCGGCGGAGTAGACGCCGTCGACGGAGGTGGCGACGATCAATCTATCGGCGCAGACGTACTCGGCGAGCAGCGCCGCCACGGCGTCGGTGGTCTGGCCCGGAGCCATCCCGCCGAGGACGACGATCTTGCCCTTCCCGGCCAGCCGGGCCGCCGCGGCGTAGCTCTCGGGGATCTCCTGGGGCGCGGCCTCGCCCAGGGCGGCGATGAGGAGCGCCGAGTTGAGCCTGGTGGCGCCGATGCCGATCAGGTCGCAGAAGGCCTCGCTCGCCGCGAGGGCCCGGGCCTTCTCGATGTACTCCCGAGCGATCTTGCCCCCGCCTACGACCACGAAGACCTGGTGCTCAGCAGCGAGGGCCTTGAGCGCTGCGGCGTAATCCTTGAGGCTCTCAGCATCGCGGCCCGCCAGGATGGAGCCGCCGAGGGAATAGACGAGTATCATGTGAGGAGGGCAGGATTATGGGCGAATAAAAAGGTTCCTTGTGATCTAGCCGCCCCACTCGGCCAGGGTTTTCCGGACGGTCTCGGCGCGGGGGCTCTCGATCTCTTCGTAGATGGCAAGGGCGGACCTGGCCAGAGAGACGGCCTTCTCATTTTGGCCCAAGGCGCGAAGAGAGCTGCTCATATTGAAGAGGCCGTTCCCCTCGCCCAGGAGGTTGCCGATCTCCCGAGAGATGGCAAGAGCCTCCTCGTAGAAGCCGATCGCCTTCCGGGGATCGCCAAGATCCGAGTAAGCAAGCCCCAGGTTGCCCAGGTGGTTTCCCTCGTTACGGCGGTCGCCGATCTCCCGAGAGATGGCAAGAGCCTCCTCGTAGAAACCGATCGCCTTCCGGGGATCGCCAAGATGATAGTAAGCATTACCCAGGTTGCCCAGGTGGTTTCCTTCGCCCCGGCGGTCGCCGATCTCGCGGGAGATGGCCAGGGCCTTCTCGTAGAAATCGATCGCCTTACGGGGATCGCCAAGATCAGAGTAAGCATTACCC
>CAZHAO010000054.1:0-2520 GCA_964530375.1 uncultured Methanotrichaceae archaeon | reverse complement strand
AGGTGGTTTCCCTCGCCCCGGCGGTCGCCGATCTCGCGGGAGATGGCGAGAGCCTGCTCGTAGAAATCGATCGCCTTACGGGGATCGCCAAGATCAGAGTAAGCATTACCCAGGTTGCCCAGGTGGTTTCCCTCGCCCCGGCGGTCGCCGATCTCGCGGGAGATGGCGAGAGCCTCCTCGTAGAAATCGATCGCCTTACGAGGATCGTCAAGATGATAGTAAGCAATACCCAGGTTGCCCAAGCGGTTTCCTTCGCCCTGCTTGTCCCCGATCTCTCGGGAGATGGCAAGAGCCTTTTCGAAGAAATCGATCGCCTTCCGGGGATCGCCCAAATGCGAGTAAGCAATACCCAGGTTGCCCAGGCCATTTCCCTCGCCCCGGTGGTCGCCGATCTCTCGGAAGATCTCGATAGCCTCCTCGTAGAAATCAATCGCCTTACGGGGATCGCCCAAATGCGAGTAAGCAAGACCCAGGTTGCCTAGATCGTTTCCCTCACCCCGACGGTTGCCGATCTCTCGGGAGATGGCAAGAGCCTCCTCATAGAACTCGATCGCCTTACGGGGATCGCCAAGATCAGAGTAAGCAATACCCAGGTTGCCCAGGCCATTTCCCTCGCCCCGGTGGTCGCCGATCTCTCGGAAGATCTCGATAGCCTCCTCGTAGAAATCAATCGCCTTACGGGGATCGCCCAAATGCGAGTAAGCAAGACCCAGGTTGCCTAGATCGTTTCCCTCACTCCGACGGTTGCCGATCTCACGGGAGATGGCAAGAGCCTCCTCGTAGAACTCGATCGCCTTACGGGGATCGCCCAAATGCGAGTAAGCATTACCCAGGTTGCACAGGTGTGCTCCTTCCGCTGCTTTGTCATTTGATCTCCTGGACGCCTGCAATGCCGTTTCAAGCCAGGGGATCATTTCACGGGGAGAGAGACGCAGATCGAGAACGTAGACCCCGGCATCTGGATAGGATTTGCAGAGATCGATTGCAGCAGAAGAATTTCCTTCCAGATTCTTCTCGGCCCAGGACTGCCCGGCCAGGATATTCGCCCTCTCCTGATCGAATAGCTGCAGGCCCTTCAGAATTCCTTCTTTGCCTTGCTTGAAGATATCATCAGCTATAGATAGCACATCACTGTAATGCTTGGCATGGCGCAGAAATGCTGGCTCGCGGAGAGCCTCATCAAGACGCGATCCGGCGAAATCGCGCCCCAGGTCGTGCAGCCGATATCGTCCCCCTTCTCCCGTGGCGGAGGGCGAGAAGTCCACCAGGCTCCACCTGATCAGCTCGCCGAGAGCATCCTCGGCGGGTGTCTCTTCCATCTCCCATACCGCCGCCGCTACGGCCAGGTCGAAGTCGGCGGGGAAGACGGAGAGCATGGACCAGAGCCTTTGCAGCTCCGGAGTAAGAAGGTCGTAGCTCAGGCTGAAGGAGGCTTCCACCAGCTCCAGGCGCTCCCTGACATCTTCCAGTCTTTTGATG
This sequence comes from uncultured Methanotrichaceae archaeon, assembly GCA_964530375.1. Classification (GTDB taxonomy): domain Archaea; phylum Halobacteriota; class Methanosarcinia; order Methanotrichales; family Methanotrichaceae; genus Methanocrinis. The sequence continues at coordinate 1,041 of CAZHAO010000054.1, read as the reverse complement.
TAATTAGCGACGCTCAAATTCGGCTTTTCTCTCAGGGTAGAAGCGGCATTTCTCAGGGCGATGGGAAGGCAGCCGCATAGGGTTGCCAGCTCTTCCGCATGATCGCCGATGCGCTCGCAGATCTCTAGGAGGAGATTCTTGGCGTCATCAAGGGGAAGGACGTCCAGATCCTTCTCCGTCAATCCAGGGAGGGCAAACTTGGTTCGGGAGGTCACCAGCAGGGCACAGCAACTTGGCGGCAGGAGCGGCTCCACCTGCTCCCGGCTGGCGGCGTTGTCTAATAGGATCAAAGCCTTTTTACCAGAGAGGACTGTTATATAAAGCCCACTCAGATCGTTCAACTCCTTTGGCAATGAGACATCAATCCCTCGGTAGGAGCGTATGACGTGAGCCATGGCATCTTTGGGATCAAGTGAGTTCTTGCTTGTGCCCAGCATGTTCAAGAAGATCTGACCGTCTGGGAAACGTTTTTTGAGTCGATCTGCCAGAACCAAAGCCAGAGCAGTCTTGCCCACGCCGCCCATGCCGCGCAAACCTGTGATGGTTGCACCCTGGCCGAATTTCTCAAGAAGGCCTTTGATTTCCTCCTCACGACCTGTGAAGTCCGCCGGTTGAGGCGGGATTTCCTGAGGAACTGGCAACGCCGAGGCGGAACCTGGCGATTGAATGACCACCTGAGCAGCATGATCAATGTTGGTCTGTGTTTTTACAGACTGGCCTTTTTGGTCGAAGTCGGATGGCCCCGTCATATTTGTCATCTCGTCATCTCTATTTGGTGCCGATATTTACTGAGCCTTGCACATTTCCGATATTTGTCTGAGTATCAACGTTCTGTCCCCGCTGATCAAAGACGGTGCGGTTTGAGGAAGCTTGGCTATTAATTTCATCGAACAGCTTTTTGACCACTTCAGCAAAATCCGGATCATCTTTCATCTTTTCAGCCAGGATTCCTTTGAGCGCCATCTGCCGATCTTCTGATTCAGGCATCTCCTGGGCACGGGTCAAGGTCTGCTCAGCGTAGGAGTCACCTCTGAATTTATT
>CAZHAO010000053.1:0-9810 GCA_964530375.1 uncultured Methanotrichaceae archaeon | reverse complement strand
CATGTAGTCTGCGGAGTCGCAGGTCTCCCTCCAGCCCCTGTACCCCAGGTAGCCGACCATCAGCAAGTATAGAAGAACAATTATGTTGAGCAGTAGTATGTCCATTCAGATCACAACCCCAGCTCCTTCTCTTCCATCTCAGCTTCTCCTTTCTCCAAAGAAACTTCCTCACGAATTTCATTGGCCTCTTTCTCTCCTCCTTTGTTCCAGTTGACGAGGCCGTAGGCCACGCAGAGAAGAGTGCTCAGAACGCAGAGGAGATAGACGCCCCAGATCCACGGATCGCTTATGCCCAACATGGTTCCACCAAATCTTGAAAGTTTGAGAATCTCCCTCATTCAAGTGACAGCATGTTTCATACTATCACGTTATTAAAGATGACGATCGAAGATTATATACATTTGTTCAAAAGGCTGTCGCGACCGCTCGGAAGGAGTTGATCTAAAAAGAAAAAATAGGAAGTTGTGAATGGGGCTTTGAGGGGGCTGTGATCAGAAGTCCGGATGGCAGTTCTCAATTGGTGGCGTTCCACCAGTCCTGCGGGTCGAACTCGTTATCCGAATCGCTGACCCAGGCATAACCCGCATCCACGATCATCCTGTTGTAGCAGGGGACCAGCTTCGGGTTTCCGTTCTTGCCGTGGAGATAGACGACGCAACCGTTGCCGGCGTTGTCGTCGACGTCCAGGAAGACCTGGACGTTCAGCAGCCGCTCCATGCTGTACTCTCGCGAATGGACGCCGTCTGCGGTACCCATCGGCGGGCAGCCGAGGTCTGCGAGACGAACGATTCCGAATCCCTCCACCTCGAAGGTGCAGCCGTCGATCACCCGGCGAACGATCCCTGAGGCCTCGTTGGGATGGGCGAAGGCCGCCTGCTGCACCATCATGAAGAGTGCCATGACCGCCAAAATCAACTTGAAGTTCATGTTTTTCGGATTGAGCGGTCCGGGGATTAAGCTTTCTCATGCCCAGAAGGAGCGAGCCGATTCAGAAAAAAAGTTCGAGATGCGATCATCGATTCCGGATTAGAAGACGAAAGAAAATTTTTCTCCCGAAGGGAAGGTTTTTTCTTCTTCGTTGACATCCCGATATTGACGCCCAGAGGGAAAGCCGGCGGCTGGATCGACCCGCCGTTCGCATATCATGGACGGGTCCCTTCAAGATAGAAGACGGGAGCAGTTCAGATGACAAAAGAAGACGCCATATGCGATCTGGCGAGGAGGTACCTCGTCGCGGAAGCCGAGAGAGCAGCCCTGGAGCCGATATCCGTCATCTGCCCTGACCTGACCATGGAAGAGGCCTACCGGGTCCAGATGGCGATCGTGGCCACGAAGCTTGATACCGGAGAGAGTCTGGCGGGAAAGAAGGTGGGGGCCACCAACGAGGCGATACAGAAGGCGATGATGATCCCCGAGCCGATATACGGCCACCTCTTCAAAAGCCAGCAGATCTCGACCGGCACGACGGTACCCCTATCCCGGCTGATCCATCCGAAGGTTGAGTGTGAGATCGCCTTCATCCTCGGACGAGACCTTTCGGGCCCCGGCGCCACCGCCGAGGAGGCTCTCGAGGCGGCCCGCTCGGTGACAGCCTCCATCGAGATCAACGACTCTCGCACCAGGGGATGGCAGATCGGCACCCGGGAGGTGATCGCCGACAACGGCGTTGCCGCTCGTTTCCTCCTGGGAGACGTGGTTCTTGATGCCAGGGACCTCGACCTGCGGATGGTCAAAGTCGTCATGGAGAAGAACGGCGAGGAGATCGCCCGGTCCACCGGGGCTGCCATCCTGGGCAACCCCGCCGAGTCGTTGGCGTGGCTCGCGAACAAAGTCGCCGAGCATGACGGCGGCCTCCGGGCAGGGGAGGTGGTGCTGGCAGGGTCGATGACCCCCATGACGCCTGTCGTTAAGGGAGACCTGATCGAGGCCTCCTTCGACGATCTGGGGAGGGTCTCGGTCAGGTTCGATTAGTTCCTGATGGACAAAGATATATGGCTTCAGCTCCTCGCCGCGACCGGTTCAATTTCCGCCATTTTCTACCTAGAGTCTTCTGGAGATGACCTCGGGAATGAAATACAGCAAAGCTATAGTCCTTTTATTCGACGGCGCGAGATACGACGTATTCAGAGATCTTTTGAATGCTGGTCGTCTTCCCAACATCGAAGAACGCGTGATCTCCCAGGGGTCTTTCCTGAAAGGCTACTCGTCTCTCTCCACGACCACAGGTCCTGCTCACATACCTTTCTTATACGGGATTTATCCGGGAACTGCGAATGTGCCAACCATAAGGTGGTTTGACAAAACAGCTAAAAATGGCGTTTTATTTGGATCCGGCCTGAGATCTTATGTGGGTCCAGGCAGCTTCTCGATGCCCACCGATATCAAAAGGGGCTGCATACCAATATACGATTATTTTGAGAAGCCAGCGAGCATATTCAGCTCCCTGGACGACGGAAATGGCGTCGATATCAGAAAAAACCCGCTACTGAAGGTCGGCTGCTACATCCTCGCCCATTATACCCATCGTTGGGAGAGGGCCGATGACCTCGCCTCTGAACTGCTTAAGAGATACCTCGCTCAGGGTTGCGATTTCGTATTCGCAGTATTTCCGGCCATCGATGAGATTGCCCATCTTCACCATTCAAGATCGGAGCGGGTCCTGAAGCAGTACACGAAACTCGACAGCCTAGTGGGCGAAATCCTCGACGGCTTATCGGACGAGGAGATGGATGAGACGTTGGTCTTCATCGTCAGCGATCACGGCCTTTCTCAAACTCATACCCACATATCCCTCGTCGCCCTGGCCAGATCAATGGGCTACAATCCGGTATTTTATCCAAGAATACTTAGACGGAAATGGGACGTAGCGATCATGGAGAGCGGAAACGCCATGGCTTCTTTATATTTCAGAAATCCTATTGATAAGAGACCCGCTTTCTACGATGAGTTCATGGCCATCGATAAGAACAGAAAGTTCCTCCATCAGATCACATCCTGCAAAGGGATCGACTTTGTGGCCTACAGGGTCAAAGATTCGGTCCTGGGTGTTAAGGGATCCTCTGGGGAGATCCGGCTAGACTTCAAAGATAACGGCGGGACGAAACTCGAGGTCGAGGGGAATAACCCCCTGGGTTTCGGGGTGGATGGGGGTGAGACGGATATCGACGTTCTAACGAAGCTCTCCATGGAGACGATATATCCCGACTCTCCAGCACAACTTAAACAGCTCTTCAGTTCTGATCGGACCGGCGATCTTGTAGTCTTCGCCCGGGATGGTTTCGACCTCCGAAAGCGATTCGAATGGCCTGAGCACAAAAGCTCCCACGGCGCTCTCCTTAAATCTCATATGGAGGTTCCGATCTGCACTAATGCCCGCCTGAGTTCAGAATGGTGCAGAACCGTCGACGTCTTTGCTACCACCCTCTCCCTTATGGGGCACGAGCCTCCTTCTGGGATCGACGGTCGGATTTTGGATTGACGGCAGCTCTTTAAATATGACACATCTGATATAAAAAACCTGCCTCTTCAAACCTCCTTCAGCTTCGCCATAAGCCTTTGGATCCGCTCTACGCGGGCACCATCGACGATGTACCTGTTCTCTTCCTCCAGGCGCTCAGCCTCCGATAGAGCCCTCTCCATCACCGCTCCCACCTCCAGGAGAATGCAGTGCTGGGCCACGTCCTTCGTGACTTCATCCAGATACTCCCACCAGGCCTGGTCCAGGGCCTTGAGGGGAGCGCCCCGAACCCGCTTCTCCTTCAGGTGGTCGAGATAGTCCTGGAGGGTGCCGGTCTCGGGCCACTCGCCGGTCTGGTGCTCCTGGAAGGCGTCGCGGGCCACGTCTCCGATCCTGTCGTCCCTCTTCCGCTGCTCTAATAGCCACATTGAAAATTCGACTCTTCTTCCGCCCTTCGCCTTCATCGGACTATCGCCTCCATCAATGGTAAGACGCTTCTACGATAACTAGCTGTCCTCCGAACCTCGACCGATCTAGGATATAGCGACCCATAGGAGGGACCCATCGTATCCCGGACGGCGAGCGCGGTCTGATAAGGGTTTCACGGCCGCCAGTCAGACCATAAAATTGCTACAAAGACGGCCTCGAAGATGGGGCAACAAGAAGACCACAAAAAATGTATATTTTGCAGCCAAATCACGGTTTTTTCTTCAGGATCATCGGCTTTCCGCAGCAGACCAGCTGGCCCGCGCCAGCCTCCTTCACCTCGACGACGTTGCCGCAGACCTCGCACCGGTAGACCTCGCCCACTTTTGTCATATCGTCTCACCTCTGAAGATCAAGTTTATCGCTTTTCGCTTTAAGTCTTTTTTGCCGGCGAACTCGTTCCTGGCTGGTGGACGAGAAGGACGCGATGCCGATCTGACATGAAAGCATCACTCAAATCCTTCGACGAAGCTCTTGACGCAGAGGCCGAGATCCGGGTGGTATCCCCCCTCGAGGACGGCAAATCGTCTCCCTCCGCCCTTCTTCTCCGCCCCCTCCCTGATGATCCTGCCGATCTCGCAAAAGTCCTCGATCGCGAGAAGGCCGCCCCAGTCCTCCACGTAGGTGTCAAACCCGGCAGATACGGCGACGAGATCGAAGTCGTGGACCTCCAGGGCCCTCTCCACCTGGTCGATGTACCCGCTCCTGTCCAGCGTCAGGTAGTCGAACCCCATCTCGATGGCGCCGACGTTCACGATCTTTACCCTCTCGTCCCACCGGAATATGCTGACTGTTCCGTCGCCGAAGTGGAGGTCGATATCGATTATCAGCACCTTCTCCACCTCGTCCTCGATCTTTTTGATGGCCACGGCCATGTTGTTGAAGTAGCACATCCCCCAGGCGTGGTCCCCGGAGGCGTGGTGGCCAGGAGGCCTGATCAGGGCGAAGGCCGGCTCCCCCGCGAGGGCGAGCTCTGCGGCGAGGCTGGCGCCCCCCGCCGCCAGGAGGGCCGGGTCCAGCATGCCCTTTCTCTTCACCCTCTCGATGTGCTCGTAGCTGTGGACTTTTGATACGTCCTGGAGGGTTGCGGGTGCTGGCTCCACAAAATTGCGGCCCTCCAGCTTCAGGGCCGGAACCCTCGCCCGATCGGGGTTCTCTACAGGGTTTGTATTATATCGCTCTTCGAACTTTTTGGAATAAACTATCCTCATGCCTCGACCTCTCTTGGGCTATAAAATGAGGGGTTAATCCGGGATCTCAATGACCCTTCCAGCCCCGCCTGCGATGCTCTTTTCAGGAAATCTCTCCAGGATCATAGACCTGTAACGGGTGCAGTGGGCGGGGCAGATCAGGTCAAGATCCTCCATCAGGTCGAGGTCAGAGAATCCGTGAAGCCCTCCGATGAGCCCTCTCACCCTCCCGAACCTTGAGGCGACCTCGAGGATCTCGCCGACGCCGGGATGGGCGCATCCCGAGATCACCACGATCCCTGTGCCGGAATCGATGGCCATCGACTGCTCTATCCCCGCCAGCTCTCCGGTGGAGTATATCCCCGGATGGATCTTTTGAGCCTCTGAAACCTTCAGAACCTCCACGTTCCGAGGGGCTGGTGAGGAGCGGGGAACCACCACCCTCACCGGGTTGATTCGGAGGAGGTCGGGGAGGCCGCCCATGTGATCGGCGTGGGGATGGGAGATGAAGACCTCCTCGATGGATCGGGGGTCGAGGCCGAGGGCCCTCATGTTCCCTAGGAGGATCTCGCCCCGCGCTCCGGCGTCGAATAGGATCTTTCTCCCCCTCGCCTCGACGAGGGCTGAGAAGCCCCAGTCGGCTCTCAGGTCTTCTCGGAGGGAGGTGTTGTCGTAGATTATGGTGATTCTCATCTCGAAATCTTCCCTGAAATTTGGTTCAGAATACGGAGTACGTGAGGAGCACTTGATAAGAATTATCCCCCGGAAACCTGGCTGCCACCTTTGCCTCTCCTTCTGACAGAGCCAACTTTTCCCGGAATACGTCTTCATCGCCGGAGAGATGGGTCCACTCGCCGCCAGAGATCACCGCCACCTCCTCGGCATCGGGGACCAAAAGCTCGAAGCTGTAGGCCGTCCCGGCCTCTAGCCTTCCCTCCAGGGGACGGAGAAGGCTTGATCCCGTTTCGGCGAAAAACCCCGTCGTCCTCGGATACGTCATCCCCTCGTCCCCGGCCTCTGCCAGAACGGCGTACTCGATGACGGAGGTGTACTCGCCCTCGGGCCCGCCCCCTCGTTTCGCGTAGATCCTGAGGGTGTAGTTTCCTGGTTTCGGGAAGGCCGCCCTGATGGAATATTCGCCCTCCTCCCTCTGGGCAATGGTCCGATCTTCGGGAAGCTCCCGACCCCCCTCGTCCAGGAGCCTCGCCAGGAGGAGGACGTTCTCGGGGGCCGAGAGGGTCACCTTCAGCTCCGACCCTGCCAAGATCACCCCATCGGGATGGCTCCCGACCTCGATGCCCATATCCCAGAAGGCGTCCCAGACCACGGGGAAGCCCGCCTCTTCCCTGGCCTTCGGCCCGGCGACCAGCCGATAGTCCAGGGTCCAATCGTAGGCTTCATCAATAGAGCCGCCCCTTCTCGAGTAGATCCGGAGGGTGAAGTTTCCGGGACCGGGGCAGGCGGCCCTCACCATGACCTCATCAGAAGATCGACGGACCAGGGTGAAACGCTCGAGAGGCTTCCTCCCCTCTTCGTCCAGGAGATCGGCGATGACGGCCACCTCCTTTGGAGCTGATAGGTTGACGGTGGCGCCCTCGTCGGCGCAGATGGTCCCCTCTCGGGGGCCGACGATATCCATATCGTTATTGAAGAAGGCGGGCTTGACGTAGACCAGGCCCTCGAACTCCTCCTTTGAGACGGGGTTGGCGAGGAGCTGCCATTTCGGATCTTCAGGGAGGTGGGTCCAGACCAGCTCCTCGGGCGGGGTGAAAAAGTAGAACTCCTCAAACCTCCGGACGAACCCCTCCTGGGGGTCCAGGTATCCTGCGCCCCAGGTGGAGTCTACGAGGCGCCAATCTCCATCGATCTTGACGCCGTTCCAGGCGTGGTTCGACCGGTCGGAGACCTCCGAGCCGACGGTGTAGCCGTACCCCTTCCCACTCCCCCTGATCACCACCGCCTCCAGGCCCGAGAGCGCGCAGAGCCTCGAAAAGAGGGCGCTGTACTCGCTGCAGACCCCCTTCCTCTCCGCCAGCACCTCCTCGGGGGTCCGATCTCTCCGGGCCGTAGCCGTCCCATCGACGTCGTAATCGACGTTGGCGGCCATCCAGCGGTAGATGGCCCGAGCCCTCTCCTCGTCGCCTCGAGCCGGGGCCGCGAGATGCTCGGCGAGATCCTCGCAGGACGACTCCGCCTCGGCCGGGGCATGAAGGGCGTGCTCGTCGATCGCCGAATAGACGCTCGCCTCCTCGGCCAAAGTCCCCATCGCGAGGACGAGGTGGACCAGGATCAGCCACCCCATCAAGAGCCGCCTCATATCCGCCTCGGCCCGAAAAAACCTTCAGACCTCCGCCTTCTCGACTCTGATGGTGTCGAGGAGCATCTCCGTCGTGCCCCACCAGTAGCTCGACTCCATCTCGCACCTGGTCATCCCGATAAAGGTGCCCTCCTCCGTCTGGGCCTGGTCGGGCCAATAGATGGCGACGTAAAGGATCTGGTGGTCCTCATCCTCCCCGACGCCGAGGACCCCCGCCTCGCCCCCGATCGTCCATTCTGATGCGTTGTTCTCGGTGTACCCCTTCGTCGCGAGGGCAGCCTCGGCCAGGAGGGTCTCCGTCCCCGGGTTCACGGGCCTGTAGTCGTCGTAGCTGGTGATCTCGATCGTAGCAGCCCTGTTCCCCCCGTCCAGGATGATCCTACGGGTCTCAAGGCCGATCTCCTCCTCCCCCTCGCCGGGCTCGGGCCCCTCCTGGATGATGGTGTAGTTCTCGCCCCCAAGGTCGAAGGAGACCTGATAGGGGCCGGCGGTCACCGTCTCCATCGTCGGCGACTTCGACGCCGCCTCGGCCTCCTCGACGTGGACGGTCTCCAAAAGCTCCTTTGTCGCCGTCCAGGGCAGGCTTGAAGAGATGACGCAGGAGGTCTCTCCGAGGTAGTCCCCGGGGGCGAGGTATCGGTCCAGCCAGTAGGCGGCCTGATAGATCTCTTTCCCCGAGACCTCAACGAAGGTCGTCAGAAACCCTGTGTGCCGGTCCACGAGCCTGCTCTCCGTCTCGACGCCGATGACGCCGATCTGCCAGGGCGCCTTTCTGCTGAGGGCTTTGGATGCATCATCCCCCGCCGGGACTGGGCTGTTGTAGCTTTTCACCTTTATCTCGGCCCGGCCGTCGTCGCAGTCTAAAAGCGTCGATCGCTCGACGTAATCGATCCCCGTGGGCGTCCTCCCCTCGGAGGGTTCGGCGGCCTGGACGGTGCAGTTTCTTGCAGACTCCAGGCTGAAGGAGACCTGATAGGGTCCCAGGTCCACCCTCTCAGCGGCTGCGGTGGCCGGCAGGGCCAGGAGGATGGCCGCAGCAAAGACAAGAAATTTGGCGAACATGAATTTGACTCCCCTTGAAGGCGTTATACCGCCCTCATCGCGAATGTGAGCTTTGTTCTTAAAGGCTCGCGTAAGTTGCTGAACATCATCTTACGCGATAGCATCCTCCATCCTCGGCGATCATCACCTCGACCTTCGGTTTCTGAGCGAGCCCGACGGCGGCCTCCCAGTCCTCGTCGTCGGGGACGTGGTCGTAATGCCCTCCCAGGTAGTCGCCGAAGCCCGAGAGGTGGTTTAAGAGGACGAGGACCTCCTCGTCTCCCGAGCACCAAAGGTCGATGAGGGCCCTGTTCTCCTCCAGGCTCCCGTGGTAGCTCCCTTTGGCCCTGATGGTGTTGGCGTCGAGGACGATGCAGGCCGGGTCCCTGAGATCAGGGTTTTTCATCACCTGCTCCTCCATCGATTTGAAGTCGCCGGAGATGACGACGTTTCTGGCCGTCCCCCGCCCTTCTCTGGAAAATTCTGACCTGAACCTGAATATGAAGAGGCACGAGCCCGGAGCGTGTTTTGAATGGCGGACGGGGAGGGCCTTGAACTCCAGGGGGGATAGATCTTGCGCCTCCACGGATGGCGTGACAGGACAGACCTTCCCATCGGACCGGCGGACCGAGTGCCATCGGTCGTATCCCGAAATCGGCGTCCAGCGGACCAGCCCCTCCAGGTAGCCGAACCTCGACCGCGCGCCGTCCTGGGGATGGTTTAAGCAGTCCTCAGTCCCGACCACCGGAAGGGGCCGAAAGAGCCCCTTCGCCTCCTCAAAGTCCCTGACGCCGCTTTTGACCATAAGCCCCCTCATCCTGCTGTTCGCGAGCCTGTCCAGGTCCGATAGGTGGTCGAAGTGGGGGTGGGTGAGAAATAGAGCGTCGGGGGCCCTGACCCCCTTCTCGACCATCGTCTCGACACAGGGAGCCCCGGCGTCGATCAGAAAGTGAGCGGCCTCCCCCAGGCCGTCCTCCTCCGATAATATGATCGATGTCGCCGTATGTCCTCGGCGTCTTCTCTTCGGCGCCACCCCCAGCTCCCTTCCGAAGGGGCCTCCCGTCCCCCAGGTCCAGATCTCGATCTTCATGAATCCGCTCCGCCGACCCATTTTTAATTAACTCCCTCGGCGATCCCCCTGGATATTTCTTTTTGTCGGGGGTGATCTGATCCGGATCGTTCAGCCTTCTCGCCCCTCGCCCTCCCCCATCGTCGCCCATTTGTTCTGGTCTTGGGGAGATTTAAGCCGTCCGAACGACACATTTTTTATTTTAAAATGAATACCCCGCAGCTTGCTGCGGTTGGGATGGTCAAGAAAT
>CAZHAO010000052.1:0-9898 GCA_964530375.1 uncultured Methanotrichaceae archaeon | reverse complement strand
CCTTTATCGCATCGACCCCCGGCCCGCCGACGTCCTGAGGCGATCCGCCCAAGAGATATTTGAACTAGAAGAACTTAAGAATTCGGGGTGGTGAGCACGAGCGGGAAGGATCAGCCATCGGATAACGAATCCTGTTATGTGGAGATGGAAGAGGAGGCGGAATACCAGAGGCAGCTGAAGCTCTTTTCAGAGTGCTCTCAGGAGAAGAGCATAGAGCTGGTGCTGATAGGCGAGGTGATCTCGGGGCTCAGAAGCTCTGAGAGGTTTCTGGACATCGGGGCGGGGACCGGAAACCTCACCGTCAGCGTCTCCCAATTCTTCGCCGAGACCACCATCGTCGAGCCCAACGAGAGGCAGGCGGGCTTCTTCCGGAGGAGGTATCCCCGGTTCCGCGTCGACGACTGCAGGTGGGAGGAGGTGGATCTCGGGTCCGACCAGTTCGACTTCATCCTCTGCTCGCACGTCCTCTACTACATCCCGACACACGATTGGCTGAAGACGATCGACAAAATGTACTCCCATCTTGCCGCCGATGGGACGATCGCCATCGTCCTTCAGTCGCCCGTCGGGGAGGTGGCAGAGTTCTTCAGAAAGTTTTCGAAATACGATGTCCCCGTCATCGAGCTCTGGCGAAACCTGACCGTGACCTACGGGTATCAGTCCGTCCAGGTCAGGTACTTCGTCAACGAGATCTTCGCCGAGACGATGGAGGATATGGTCGACGTCGGGCTGTTTCTGCTTCTCGACAGGAAGTACAGAGGGCGCAAAGATGAGATCGGGAAGTACTTCGAGGAGCAACACAAGGTCGATGGCGGGTACCGGATGACTCAGGACGAGATACTGCTGACGATAAAACGTGAACGGTAATTGGCTGAAAAGAATGCTATCGCCCGGGGATATGGAGCTTAAGTAGGCGGAAAAGGCAGAAAGCGATTCTGAAGTTCGAGGGGCTTATCCAGCCTGGGAGGCCACCCAACGCCCCCCCCCCATAAAACCCCTGGCCTTGAGATGAAAATAAAAAAGATGGATATTATCATCAGTGGGTGCCCATTACCACTTCGACGCCCGTCTTCTTACGAATGGCCTCAGCGATCTCTTCGGAATACCTGCAGACCGGCTCAGAGGGTATCGGCTTTATCATGCAGGTGCAGATGAAGATCACCTCAGCGCCCCTTCGCACCATCTCTGCTGCCTGACGGACGGCATCTCTGCCCGGACAGCCTCCGCAGGGCACCATCCCTATTATCTCGATCTCTTGGCCGGAGTACCGGGCGAAGCTTCCGGTCTTCTCTCTTATCGCCCTGAAACAAGATGTTCCGGGGCAGATTCTCATGGCGGCTTCACATCTGACGAGTCCCGCTTTGACCAACTACATCACCTCGCAGCCTTTCATCCCTCTGATCAACATATATTAATAATCATCCCAAATACCTCGCCCTCTTGAGAGCAGATTTCAAGTTCGATGTAAAAATATGAAAATTTCCGCTATCAATTTTGAAATCTCACTCGAACCTCTTTCGGAGCATCCTCATAGCTGGAAGAATGAACAGCACCAGAAATCCGGTCAGGACGATCAGTTCCTTAAACGAGGAGGACGGGGCAGCAGAGAAGGCGGCTCGAAGCCCCTCCACAGTGTAGGTGAGGGGGAGAAGCTGGCTTATCCTCTGGAGCACCGATGGCATGGCAGATATCGGATAGACGACGCCGCAGAGGAATACCATAAAGAACCTCGGCAGGTTGAGGAAGGCCTGGGCCTCGAAGACCTCCTTGAAGAGGACGCTGAAGAGGGCCCCCATCGATGAGAAGACGAGAAGGGAGATCAACGCCACCGGAATCAGGACGAGGAGGTCTGGATGAAGGTCCAGGCCCAGAACCGTAGCCAGCGTCACCATCGAGGTCATCAACAGGCCGAAGAGAAAGCCCCCCATGACCTTTCCCAGGAGGACCGAGTCGGTGCTCACCGGCGCCAGAAGCAGCCTCTCAAGGGAGCCGAGCCTCAGCTCGAAGTTTATGACCACCGCCTCGGCCGCCGTCGTGCTGAAGAGGATGGTCATGGCAATCAGTCCGGGGATGAGATCCTCGAAGTTGCTGGCGCTTCTAAGGTAAAATGCCAGGGTCCAGGCCGCGGGAAAGACCATCCCCCAGCTGATGGCCGGAGGCTTGAGGTAGTAGGTTCTCATGTCTTTGGCGGCGATGAGGTATATGCACCGCAGATCGTCGCGGATCATCTTCCCCCTCCCCCCTTCTCCCTCGCCATCACCGTCGGGCTCAGGCCGGTTATCCTGACGAAGGCGTCCTCAAGGCTAGGCCTTATGCTGTTTATCTCCGATAGCCCAAGATCGTGATCCTTCGAGAACTCGAATACCTCCTCCAGGACCCCGGAAGGATCGCCGCCGAAGATCTTCACCCGCGTCCCGTCCAGGAAGACGACCTCAGCTCCCGGGAGCCGCGCCGATAAATCCCCGGCAAGATGGGATGCCACCCGCCCGAAGGAGACCTCGATGACAGACCGCTCTTCTATGCATCTCTTCAGCCCCTCAGGCGTATCGACGGCGACGACTCTGCCCTTCACCAGGATGGCTATCCGATCGCAGAGATGGTCCGCCTCCTCCAGATAATGAGTTGTCAGGACTATGGTCAGACCCTTTCGATGGAGGTCGGATATGAGCTTTCGAAGGGAGCGGGCCGCCACCACGTCCAGCCCCACCGTCGGCTCGTCCAGGAAGAGGACCTTGGGATCGTGGACCAGAGCCGCGGCGATGGTGAGGGCGCGCTTCATCCCCCGGGAGAAGGTCCCGAACCGGTCGTCGCCCCGCTCGGAAAGGCTGAAGGCCTCGAGGAGCTCCTCGGCCCTCTCCTCCCGGACCCCCTTAGCAACTCCGTAGAGCCTGGCCATGAAAAGGAGGTTCTCCCGAGCGGAGAGCTCATCGTAGAGGTTGGAGCTGTCGGGGACCACCCCGATCCCCCTCTTGGCCTCGGTGATCCCGGACGAGAGGTCGCGCCCGAGGATTCTGGCCCCGCCTTCCGTCGGGCGGGAGAGGCCGACGAGCATCCTGATGGTGGTGGTTTTGCCGGAGCCGTTGGGGCCCAGAAGGCCGAATACCTCGCCTTCTTTCACATCGAAGCTGATGCGATCGACGGCTGTGAAGCTGTCGAACCGCTTGGTCAATCCCTGGACCTCAATGGCGTTCATCTCTCCTCCGAGATCACCGCAAAAAGCTCATGCAGTTCTAGGGGCTAGCGCTGAAATAGACCGCCCACAAAATTGTTCTCGATCTCTCAATCCCTGGTCAGCTTCTTCAGCTCTTCCTCGACTCCTTCCAGCTCTCTCTTCAGGGAGTCCCTGTACCTCTCCAGCATCGATATCCTATCCTCCCGACTCGGAAGAGGGTGTCCACAGCAGCAGGTCTCTCGCCCGCCAGAAGAGCCCGTAGCGCGATGCGACGCCGCCGAATGGTGGCCAGGCTCGATACATCCGCAACCCTCGCCGGCACCTAAACGTCGAACGCCGGCGCGCGATGGTTCATCCCCAAAATCGCGTTTATCTCTGCAGCACATCAATTCCACCTCGTTTACCTCTAGACATCTTCCTCTAAAAGATCTATCACAATCTTTCGAGTCTTCAGCCTCCACACCTTCTCAGGAGTGCCGCCTTTTACCTCTCGATAAGAGGCAACTTCGACGATCTCGGCCTCCTTGAGGGCAGAGAGGTGATAGTAAAGCCCTGCCATGGACATGCCGTCGCCGAGCCCGAGCTGCTCAAAGATCTCCTTTGTGCTCCTCTCCTCGGTGCCGATGCACTGGATGATCCTCCATCTCGTAGGACAATGGAGGGCACGAATACATCTCTGAAGCCGTTTCAGGGGCTGGTTCGGTCCGGAGCACATAAACAAGCGCCTTGAGCATTCAAGTGATACACTTGAGAATTGAAGTTCGTCACTTTAAGGATTTCGGTGCGGGCTGGGGAAAAAGATAGGCCGATGTCCACGGCGTGGCCTCCATCGCCGGAAGCGCCTTCTCAAACTCCACTGAATTTCAGGATTCGGATTTGAGATCGACGAAGAGGTTCCCCCGAGGAGGGGACTCTGGAATGCGCCCCGACGATCCAGGCCCCTGCCTGAGCTGCCAGCCATTTCTCCTGAGAAACTGGCCAGGGGGCTGGAGAGGTCCGGCTTTCTGCCGGAGAGTATCAAGGGACGCCATTTAATCCGCACCACAAATTTTTTAAATTTTGGCGTTCAATACTACATGATTAATCATTAACAAATTCGCCCGAATCTCCAGCAGATGCGGGGAATAGATCATGTTTCAGGCCTTCAGCCCCTTCTCTCCGATAGATATGATCATCGGCGGGATAAAGACCTTCGTCGTCGATCCCCACAATGAGATCATGCATCATTGGTTCGGCGAGCACGTCCGGCAGAAGCGGAGCCTCGTAGCCTTCCGCATCGATGCCCATCACGACATGTTCCACTGCTCCCCAGCCCTCCCCGCCCGGGAGGGAAAGGAGAGGCTCCATTTTCTGGAGAGGCTCCTCCCGTACATCAAAGACTACAGCCGGACGAATGTGAACGAGGGGAACTTCACCTGTCCAGCCTTCCATTACGGGGCCCTGGGGGCTCTCTACCATTTCAACCCCATCAAGGGCCGGCTGGACGCCTACGGCAGAGCCAGCGGCTCAGTGGCAGTGGACGCGCCAAATACGGTCGATAGGAGGGCGAATGGTCTGGCCGGTCCCGCCAGAGGAGGACGATGGATCTTTTGGGACAAAGAAAAGACGCCCCTCAGGGGCGATCCGCAGGGCCCCAAGGCCGCCCCCTTGCCGGCGGCGATAAGCCTGACGGAGTTCCAGAATGAGATGGAGGACTGTCTTCTTCCAACGGCGATCGGCATCGATCTGGACGGACTCTATGCGAACGAGGACCGCAGGCCCGTGGAGGATATAGTTCCCGGGAGGCTGAAGGCGGCGGGAAGGTTGCTGGAGATGATCGAGAGGCCGACGTTCATCTGCATCGCCCGCTCCCAGACGCCGCGATCCTACATCCCGGCAGAAGCTGTTGACCGGGTGCAGGACGCGACTTTGGGACTGATCAGAGAGGTCTATGGAAGGGGCCAGCCATAGAGATCTCTCGAAGGCTATGCAGCAGAGGAAAACTGCACGAACTCGGGAAAAAGATTTAGAGATCCAGAGAAGGTCTATGGGGCCTTACCCCCCTTCTCCGCCGCCTCCTTCGCCATCGTCCCGAAGAGCTCCTCCAACTTCACATTGATCTCTCCTATAGCATCGACCGCCGGCCCCCACGTCCAGGGGCGACCGGAGGTCAAAGTGCGAGCTTCTTGATCCTCGACGGACCGGAGGCCCGGCTCGACGACGGCGATCATGACGTCGACGCCCCTCGTCGTCCCGCGGCCGATCCCAGCATCCATGTCCAGGATGACGAGATCCTTCTCCCGGAGGAGGACGTGGGCGCCGTCCTCGGCATGACCGACTGGAAGGTGGCGGGCGAGATCACCGATTCGGGGCTCTTGCTCGGGGATATGGAGCTGAAGTAGGTGGAGACGCGACATTGTTCCCTATGGGGAAAAAATTATATTAGCCGATGCCTATGCAAAAACGAGCATTGGATCGGCCTGAGTATTATGATATTATATGTGAATGGTGCCAACCAAGCATCGAGGGGGATTAGCATCTTAGGTGGTACAGCGGCTTATTCTTAAACCAGGAGGCTTTGATACGAATATTATCTTTCTCGGCACCAACGGCTGGTATGACAGCGACACAGGCAACACCATATGCACTCTATTGAACTCCGAGAAGTACCATATTATCCTCGACGCCGGAAACGGCCTTTACAAAGCGGACCGCTACATCAAGGACGACCTGCCCGTCTACCTCTTTTTAAGCCACTTCCATCTAGACCACATCGAGGGGTTGCATGTCCTCAACAAATTCAGCTTTCCCCACCTGACCATCTTCGGTCAAAATGGCACCAAGCAGGTTCTCAATAATATTACCAACGAGCACTTTACTGTTCCCCTGGACAAATTGCCTTATTCCGTTGAGGTCCGCGAGCTGTCCCCTGGCTCTTACAAGCTGCCCTTTGCATTGGACTGCCGCTTTTTGGTGCACGCCTCGCCCTGCCTAGGCTATCGCTTCCATCTGGACGGCAAGATCATCACCTACTGCACTGACACGGGTCCATGCGAGAATGCCTTGATTCTGGCTGAAGGCGCCGACCTTCTCATTACGGAATGCTCTCTTCTGCCTGGCAGCGAGCAGAACTCGGAGTGGCCCCACCTCAGCCCCCAAGACGCTGCAGAGATCGCTCGGCAGGCCGGGGCCAGGAAGCTGGCCCTAACCCACTTCGACGCGGCACAGTACACCAGCCTACAGATGAGGCAGGAGGCTGCGGCAACGATACGGGACTTCAAGAGAATCGTGGTGGGAGAGGATGAGATGGTGCTGCAGCTTTAGCTAGGCATGCCCAGAAGAAAGAGGGGCTTTTTGATATGAGGTCAAACTCTCCAAGGATTGGATGGTCGCTATTAATGCTCATATGCAAAAGTATTTAGGAAAGAGATAGAATTATCGAATGGGGGTTCCAATCTAAAGCGTTCTGATTTGGGACGTCGAGGAAAAAATGAAGAGACCGGGGCCGTCTAAGCGGCCTTACCCCCCTTCTCCGCCGCCTCCTTCGCCATCGTCCCGAAGAACTCCTCCAGCTTCACCTTGATCTCTCCTATAGCATCGACCGCCGGCCCCCCCACGTCCAGGGGCGACTTGCCCGCCAGATCCGCATCCATCAGGTTCCTGTCGAAGGGGATCGTACCGAGGACGGGTACATTCATCTCCGCCAGCTTCCCCCTGATGATCACCTGCTCCTCGGGAGCCTTGTTGATGACGGCCATCACCCTCTCGATCCCGAGGTCCTTGGCAAGCCTCTTGATCCTCTCCAGGGTCTCGACGGACCGGAGGCCCGGCTCCACGACGGCGATCATCACGTCGACGCCCCTAGTCGTCCCGCGGCCAAGGTGCTCGATCCCCGCCTCCATGTCCAGGATCACCAGGTCCTTCTCCCGGAGGATGACGTGTCTGAGCAGAGCTCGGAGGAAGGCGGTCTCGGGGCACATGCAGCCGCTTCCGCCGGTGTCGACCGTCCCCATCACCGCCAGCTTCACGCCGTCGGGGCCGACGCAGCCGCACTTGCCGATGACATCGTCGACCTTGGGGTTTAGCTTGAACATCCCGAACTCGGCGCTCGCCCTCTCCTGGACCATCTCCTTGTACTCGGTGATGGGCTTGGGGTTCTCGGGGACGCCCAGGGCCGACGCCAGGTTCATGTCGGGGTCTGCGTCGATCGCGATGACGTTGTACCCGTCGCGGGCGAAGAGGCGGGCGAGGGTCCCGGCGAGGGTGGTCTTCCCGACGCCTCCTTTTCCAGAGATGGCAATCTTGATGGTAAAACCTCCATATCAACTATCTAGATATATGTTGGACAACGACGTTTATATGGGTTCTGGAAACAGCGAAGGGACTTTAGAGGTGGTTTGGAGATGGCGAGGGAGGAGTACGCAGAATCCGGGGTCGAACCGGCCGCAAGCCCTCCGGTCGAGGGCGATCTGTTCAGCTCCATCAGCCCCTCCGCCCGTGAGCTTCTCGAAGGGAGGTACCTGAGGCGGGACGAACGGGGGCAGGTGGTGGAGACTCCGGACCAGATGTTCCGGCGGGTGGCAGATCACGTCGCCTCGGCCGAGGTCCGCTTCGGGGAGGATCGCTCAGACTTCTCGGTGAGGTTCGGAGAGATGATGAGTGAGGGGATCTTCTTGCCAAACTCCCCCACCTTGATGAACGCGGGCCTCGCTTTAGGCCAGCTTTCGGCCTGCTTCGTCATCCCGATCGAGGACTCCATGGAGGGGATCTTCGGCGCCTTGAAGCTGATGGCCATCGTCCATCAGAGCGGAGGAGGTACAGGCTTCTCATTCTCTCGGCTCCGGCCGAGGGGCGACGTCGTCCGGTCCACGGGGGGGATCGCGAGCGGCCCAGTCTCTTTCATGGGGATATTCGACGCCGCCACCGAGGTGGTGAGGCAGGGGGGCAGAAGAAGGGGCGCCAACATGGGAGTTCTCCGGGCGGACCATCCCGACGTGCTGGACTTCGTCCACTCCAAAGACGAGCCGGGAAGGCTGGAGAACTTCAACATATCCGTGGGGATCCCTGACGAGTTCATGAGCCGGGCGGGCCGGGACGAGGAGATCGAGCTCGTAAACCCCCGAACCGGCTCTGTTTCGGGCACCTTGAACGCCGCCCGGCTCCTGGGGGAGATCGCATCTTCCGCCTGGCGGAGGGGGGACCCCGGCGTCCTCTTCCTGGACAGGATCAACGAGGCCCATCCTCTGCCGGATAAGATCGAGGCCACCAACCCCTGCGGCGAGCAGCCGCTCCTCCCCTACGAGTCCTGCAACCTGGGGTCGGTGAACCTCTCCAGGTTCGTCGACAAAGGAGAGATCGACGAGGACTGGCTCGCGGAGACCATCCGCCTGGCGGTGAGGTTCCTGGACGACGTCATCGAGGTGAACCACTTTCCCCACGGCCTGATGAGGGATGCCACCCTCAAGACCAGGAAGATCGGCCTGGGGGTGATGGGGTTTGCGGAGATGCTGATCAAGATGAACGTATCCTACAGCTCCAGAGAAGCCCTCCGGGTGGCGGAGGAGACGATGAGCTTCGTCTCCAAAGAGGCGAGGGAGGAGTCAAGAAGGCTGGGCCGCGCCCGGGGGTCTTTCCCCCTCTTCAAAAGAAGCAGCCTGGAGGGCGACGCCATGAGGAACGCCACCGTCACCACCATCGCCCCCACCGGCTCCATCAGCTTAATCGCGGAGACGAGCTCCGGGATCGAGCCCCTCTTCGCCGTCTCCTTCGTTCGGAACCTCCTCGGCAAGAGGACGGTGATCTCGTCCCCCCTCTTCGAGAGGATGGCGAAGGAGGCGGGGGTCTACAGCCCGGAGCTGATGAGAAGGGTGGCGAAGACGGGAACCCTCCGGGACGTCGACCTCCCCGCCGATCTAAAAGAGCTCTTCGTCACCGCCCTGGAGGTCCCCCCCGAGCAGCACGTTCGGGTCCAGGCCGCCTTCCAGAAGTTCACCGACAACGCCGTATCCAAGACTGTGAACATGCCTCCCGAGGCGAAGGTCGACGACGTCCTCGAGGTCTTCCGCCTCGCCTACCGGCTCGGCTGCAAGGGGATCACCGTATTTCGGTACGGATCGAGAGACCAGCTCCTCTATCTTGGAGATCAGATGAATTGCTACGAGTGCTCCCGAGGTTGGAGATCTTCAAGAGAGTGTTGAGGTGAGGTGATCCGACCGTCGAAGATCGGGATCAAGGAGATTAAAGAGGTCAATCAATATGGAGGACGATAGTATATACTGGAGAGTAATTTAAATTAAATTATTAATAGTCTGCGCGCCAATATATTTGATAGTATCAGACAATGTTAAAATCGATTTTTGTTTTAAGTTTCCATGGCAAAGAGGCCGTTTGATCGACTTAAAAGAGCGTTTCCATCGACGGGGAGCATGGATATCAACCTCGATCGCCGGTTTGAATAGCTGCTCGAAATCAGAAGAGAAAGAGAGAAAGAGTTTCAGGAGATCTCCTTCGATCGGAGGCCTCCTGCGCCGGGGGTTTAGTGATGAAGCGATAAATTAAAGTGCCGATAAACATGGAGATATATAAATCATTTACCATCGAAAAATTTAAATCTATTTAAAAAGTAATTTGGGAAACAACTTATGTTTTCATAAACATAAGTTGTTTGGCGACGGAGGAGCGATTAGATGGCAGAGACAAAGCTAGAAAGACTGACGGAATCCGTGAGCAACGACATCCTTTCCAGGG